>JALYLC010000798.1 GCA_030774435.1 Actinomycetota bacterium | reverse complement strand
CGCCTGCACTGCGCCAAGCTCTAGGCGCGGTACCTGATCGCGTTGTGGATCACACGCGGAGGACGCAGGTGGGCGCCGCTGCCGGACGAGTCACCCGGGCGACGCGCAGCCATCCCCCCGGTGTATGGTTTCGCCTTCGAGTCTCGCGAGGAGGTGCACCGATCGTGAAGCCAGCCTACGTCAAACCGGTGCTGTGCCGGTACGGCCTGCTCAGAGAGCTGACGCGGTTCAGCTTCTGAAACGCTGCTCGTCGGCGACCTGCGGGCTCAGCACGCCAGCGTCGACCAGCTTGGCCTCGAGGTAGTTCAGGAAACAGCTCCATCTGCAGCTCGTCTCCGGTTGCGCCGCGCAGCACCTCGAGGGGATCTAGTGGTCGCTCCTGCAAGACGGCTGTCGTTTGCAGGGATGGTGGTGTGTGTGGGTGTGAATTGCCTTGTCGTCCTCGGCGGTCGCGGTGCCTGTGTCGTGGCTCGCGGGCGCGGCGTAGCTGGCCGGGGCGGGCGCCAGCGTCGGCGTGGGCGTTGCGACTCGCGGGGGGTCGGGGGCCGGCGCGGGCTGGGCCGGGCCGCTGTCGTCGGCGGCGGTGCCGTTCCGGGCTCGGGCACCCTCGAAGAGCACGTTGCGGGCCTTGAAGGTGACCGCCTCGCGCTTGGTGTCCTGCGGGTCGGTCCACTCGCGCCATTCGAGCTCGGCGTCGACGAACACGCGCGAGCCGCGGCTGAGGTACTGCGCGCAGTTGCGCGCCTGGGCGCCGAAGACCTCGACGGTGAAGTAGTTGGTCTTGTCGACCCACTCCTCGCCGGCGCGCCGGCGGGTGGTGGTGGCGACGCGCAGCCGCGCGACGTCGGCGCCGGACGGCAGTGCGTGCGAGCAGCCGCTCGGCACGAATGCCGCTGGGCGCGCGCGTGCCCTTCAGGCCGCAGCGGATCAACGGTCCAAGGCCGCTCCGGCTCGACGGTCCCGGCGGCCGCTCATCGCTACGAGGGTGCGCAGTCGCTCGGCGAGCGTGTCGAAATCACGCCCGGTGTCCAGACGTGCGCAGTGGCACTGGCCAACCAACTGGGTGAGCGCGTCCAGGTGCATCTGGCTGGAGGCCGGGTCGGTCAGCAAGACGTTGGGCGCGAGCTTCAGCAGCGCCTCGTGGGCGCTCATCGGCCATAGACGGCTGACTTGCGTGTCAGTGACGCGTGGAAAGAGCAGCGCGGCGGGTTGACACTCGGCCGGCACACGCACGCCGGGGAGCTCGGCGACAGCGACGCGATGCTTGGGCCACTCGGCGCCCGCACGGCGCCGCCAGACCCCGTTCAGCTCGGGGAGCAGCCGCAGGGTGTCGTCGGTGACATCGATCTCGTCGGGAAAGGCGAGCACTCGGACGCCGTCGTCGTCGCGGCGCAGGAACACGAGATCGTCGCCGAGGAAGTCCAGCCCGCGACCGGCGAGCGCGAGCGCCAGCGTGGACTTGCCCGCGCCGGTCGGTCCCGCCAACAGGATGCCGCGGCCGTCCACCGCGACGCCCGCGGCGTGGACCCCGTAGCGTTGGCGGCGCTTGCCCATCTCGAGCAGCGGCAGGGTGAACATCGGTCGCGAGAGCAGCCACAGGTCGCGCGGCCGTTGGAGACCTACCGACACGAGCGTGCGACCCGACTCGGCGTCGCAGAGGACGCGCACACCACCGCCGGCGTCGACGTAGAGGCTGTCGTGGGCTGCGAAGTGCAGCACCGCTCCGCGCGGCGTGTCATAGACCGAGCGCCCTTCGCCGGGCGGCGGGGAGACCGCCTGACTGTCGATTCGGTACTCGAAGCGCAACTCGGGGGCATGATCGGACGCCGACGGGAAACCGCGTAACCGATCACGGACGGCGGCAGCCACCTCGTCATCCTCGCTGCTGACAGCCAGCGCCAGCCCGCAGACGTTCAAGATCACGTAGATCGCCCATGCGCGGCCGGGATCCGATACGTCTCGGCGAACACCGGCCGCGGATCGCGCGACTCAAGGAAGGGGTCGCCGTCGCGCAGCAGCCAGCAATGCCCCGCGACCTCACCGGCGAGCCGCCCCACGCCGAAGCACAGGACCAGCGGCTCGCCAACTCGGCGCAGGAAGTAGTACCGAGTCAGCGCCCGCGTCGTGCACGATGCCGAAAGCACGCGACCGCCGCGAACCAGGACCGCCTCGACCTGCACGGCGACCTCGCGCCGGCGACCTGGCGGACGCGCGGTCGGCGGCCGTCGGGGTTCGAGGACCCGCTCCAGCACGGGCAGCCGCAGACGCATCAGGAGCGGAACCGCCGCAGCGAAGGTCACCACGCGAACGCGCAGCGCCAACGTGCGCAGCATTTAAGCGCCCTCAACGATCAGCTTCTCGCTCGCCAGCTCGACGAGCAGCTCCGCCACATCGTGCGTGACCGTCGCGGTGGGCGCGTCGAAGTCGGCTTCGATAACAGCGACGAGGTCTGCCAACTCGCGGCTTCCGTCGCACAGCTGCCAAAGTCGGGCGCCGA
Source organism: Actinomycetota bacterium (assembly GCA_030774435.1). Taxonomy (GTDB): domain Bacteria; phylum Actinomycetota; class Thermoleophilia; order Gaiellales; family JALYLC01; genus JALYLC01. The sequence continues at coordinate 2,846 of JALYLC010000798.1, read as the reverse complement.
CCTCGTTGAGGCCATAATACGTGCCGCCATCAACATCGAACAAGATCACTTCGTCCGAGATGCGGCTCTCGAGGACCCGCTCGCGGCGGCGCGGTCTTCTGATCGCAGGCTTGCCCATCAGGCGCTCCTCCGATCCGCTTGACGTCCGGCGAGCGGTCGCGACGGTACCTGCATCCCCCCGCGAGCTTAGCGTCGCACAAACGGAAGCGGGTCGGTGAGCGGCTACGTTCGATCGGAGCGGACTGCACGCTGAACTTGAGCTCGCGCTGCTGCTATGCGGTACTCACGCCCGGCGAAGCGCGGCGCGTGACCGCATCACAGAGCTCTGCGCCGTGGTCAACTTCGCCCGTCTTGCGGGCTTGCTGCGCGAGCAGCGGCTGCTCGCGCTCGCCGGCACGCGGCTGCGCGAGACGCGTCAGGAGCCTCTGCCGACGGCATTTACCGTCCTCCTCGACGCCGCGCGGCGTCAAGCACGGCACGACTGCGCGCTCCTGGAAGCGGTAACCGGCGACCTGCTCGAGCGGTTGGCGGCGGCCGGTATCCCGGCGCTGCCCCTAAAGGGCCCGCACCTGGCGCGCGCGATCTACGGCGGTCCTGGGCTGCGTCGCTCCGAAGACGTGGATCTCCTCGTGTTCCGCCATGACCTTCCGGCCGCGACGGAGCTCGTTCGAAGCCAGGGCTGGGAGCCGGTCGCGCGCGAGCGGCAGTTCGACGGGCTGCCCGTGCTGCACCGCCGCCTGCTGGCGCCGAGTTCCTGGCTGCCGTCGATCGAGCTGCACTGGCGGGTCCATTGGTACGCGACATCCTTCTCGTCCGCGATGCTCGCTCGCAGCACACCGGTCGGCGGATCGGCGCGACGGGCCGCCCCCGCCGACGAGCTCGCCGCGCTGCTGCTGTTCTTCGCCCGCGACGGGTTCGTCGGGTTGCGCCTGGCGACCGACATCGCCGCGTGGTGGGACGCCCGGACAGCCCAACTCCCGCCGCAGGCAATGGACCTGCTCATCGCGCAGCATCCCGAGGTCGCGGCATCGGTCGGCGTCGCCGCAACCGTCGCCGCTGCGCTCGTCGGCCCTCCCCTCGGGAACATGTTCGCCACGCCGCCGCCTCTCAATCGACGCGGACAGAGAGCCGCCCGATTGGCCAACTGGAGCGTGAGGGGCGACGCCGACCAAATTGCGGCCAACGTCGCGCTCATCGACGGACTGCTCGCGCCGCCGCGCGAGCTTGGCGCCTACGCGCGCCGCCAGCTGGTGCTCGACATCCCCGCCGACGACCTCGAAACCGGGCCGACCGCCGGACGCTTGCGCAGGCACGCCTTGCCGCTCACGCACGCCCCGAAGCTCACCGCGCGCTACCTCATCGCGCTGTGGTCGACCCGCGGAGGACGGGCGTGGGCGCCACTGCCAAGCAATCCCAGCAAGGCAGTGGCCCCGCCACCCTGAGGCGGCCACGGCCACGACAAACCGGCGGTCGCCCGGTTGCGCGGATCTCCTGGGCGCTCAGCCGGAGATCACTACGAGCGCGCTCGTGCCGGGCTTGCCGCGCGCGGTTAGCGAGATCGTGTTGTTGCCATCGTGCATCGCCGAGGCGACGTCGAGGACACGCTCGGGCGAGCGATCAGTCCGCGGAGGCGCCACGAGCGAGCGTTGACGGTGATCTTGAGCTTGGAGATCCCCGGGTCGCCCTTGGTGACAGCGATCTTGTGCTCGACCCTGGGAACGCCGCGCACAGTCTGCGCAACGGGCTTGCCCGCCTGACTGATGACGAGCGTGACGACCGGGTCGCAGACGGTCACGTTGCCAGCCACGTCGATCACCCGCAGCTCCACGGTCGAGCTCTTGGTTTGGTCGACCTTCGTCGCCCGCACGATCACCGGATCGGTCGTGCCCACGGTGAACGACGGGACGGTGTATCGGCGTTGATGCTCTTGGTCACCTCGATCTTGGCCAGCCCGCTGTCGGTGTCCCCGGTTCGGACGTCGAGGAATTTCTTGCCGGCCGAGTCGGTGCCGGTCCCGGCGATCGCGCACGCCGGCTTGGTCGAATCCGCGAGCTTCGACACGAAGGCGTCGCGGTCACCGTTGAAGGTGGGGTCGAAGGCGCCGGGGACGATGGGAAGTCGCCCGACAACGTCAAGCCCGTGACGTAAGCGCTCGCGTGGTCGACGGCGATGCCCAAGCCCGCTTCGGAGCTTGTCCCGGCCAAGAAGGTCGAGTAGGCGGGGGCCGAGCCGGACGGGTTGAGCTTGGTCACGAACGCGTCGCCAGAGCCGTTGTAGGACACGTTGAGGGCGCCGAGGGTAGTGGGGTAGCCGGCGGAGAACGTCTGCCCTATGACCTAAACTTTCGCTGCTCGTCGACGGCAACGCCGACGCCCGTGTCGCGGTCTGTCCCACCGAGGAAGCTCGAGTAGGACAGCGCCGAGCCGGAGCCGTTGAGCTTCGTCACGAACGCGTCGAAATTGTCGTCGTTGGTCGGGTCGAGGGCGCCGGGGGTGGTCGGGTAGTCGGCAGAGAACGTCTCGCCCGTGACATAGGCGCTGCCCTGCCCATCGACCGCGATGCCAGCGCCCGCGTCGAGGCTCGTCCCCGCCCACGACGGTCGAGTAGGCGATCGCCGAGCCCGACGGGTTGAGCTTCGTCACGAAGGCGTCGGAGCTCCCGTTAGAGCTCGGGTCGAAGGCGCCGGGCGTCGTGGGGTAGTCGACGGACTGGGTGTCTCCCGTGACATAGGCGCTCCCCTGCGCGTCGACCGCGATGCCCACGCCCTCGTCGAAGCCCGTCCCGCCCAGGAACGTCGAGTAGGCCAGGCCCGGGTCGATCACCAGCGGACGGGTGCGGTCATAGCC
>JALYLC010000797.1 GCA_030774435.1 Actinomycetota bacterium | reverse complement strand
ATCTGCAGCCGCTTCCACGCCAACGGCTGGGTCAGGCGCATCGGCGACGGCCGGGCGCTGCTCGTCACGCCGACGGGGCGCACCGCGCTCCGAGAACAGCTCGAGATCGAGGACGCCGCGCTCTAGGTCACTGTCTGCCAGCGGAACAGGCGCAGCGCCAGGCCCGCCAGGAGCGCGGCGAAGATCGTCAGCACGCCGAGGTTCGGGAGCGTCGACGTGAACGAGTGGCCGCGCACGGCCACGTTCTGCAGGCCCTCTACGAGGTACGTGAGCGGCAGGAAGTGGGCGATCAACCGGACCGGCGCAGGAGCGGAATCGAGCGGGAAGAAGACCCCGCCGAGGAACGTCATGGGCAGCACGATCAGGTTCGAGAGCGCCGCGGTGGCGTCCTCCGTGTTGACACGGCCGCCGATGCACATGCCGAGCGCGATGAACGAGATGCCGCCGAGAAGGATGAGCGGTACGAGTGCGAGCACGTTGCCGACGAGATGGACGCCGAACAGGACGCGCCCGACGGTGAGCAGGATCACGGCCTGGACGAGCGAGATGATGAGGTGGAAGATGACTCGCGCCGTCGCGAATTCGGCGAGCGGGAGCGGCGTCAGGCGCAGCCGGCGAAGCATGCCCTTCTGACGCCACGCGACGAGCGAGAACGCAACGCCGAACGCTGCGCTCTGTGCGATCGCCATGGCCAGGAGCCCGGGCACGAGCAGATCGACGTAGTCGAGCGACTGGGCCTCGACGGGCTCGGAGACGAGTCCCATCGTCGGCTTGGCATGCACCGCGCGCAGGTTGAAGTCGTCGACGATGCCGCGCACGATGCCGATCACGATCGGCGCCTCGACCTGCGATGTCTTGGAATACACGAGGCGCGCCTCCTTGCCGCGCATGAGCACGGCCGCGGGCTCGTCGCCGTCGCGCACACGCTTGAGCGCTCGCGCCTCGTCCGGCTGCAGCTTGACCTTGACGGCGTCGGACCGATCGAGGGCGACGCGCAGCGGGCCGGTGCCGACGACATCGACGGTCGGCCGCGACGTGCCCCCGGCCCCGAAGATCAGCCCGAACAGCACCATGAACATGATCGGGAAGGCGAACGTGAAGAAGAAGGCGGGCCGGTCGCGCCTGAACATGCGCAGGCTCGCCCCGACCACCGCCGCGACGCGGTGGAGGTTCATTCGCGGAACTCCGTCCCGGTTGCCTCGAGGAAGACGTCCTCGAGCGTCGGCTGCCGCACCGAGAGGCCGCGCAGCTCGACGCCGCGCTCCTCGGCCAGCGCGACCAGGCCGAGCAGCGTGCGTTGGGGCTGGAGCGAGGCCAGCTGGTAGGCGCCGTCGGCTCCGGTCACGCTCTGCACGCCCTCGAGTGCCGATAGCTCTTCCTCGCCCAGGCCGTCGCCCTCGAAGACCACGCGTGAGCGGCCGTGCAGGCCGTCGATCAGCGCCTGTGGCGAGTCGAGCGCGATGATGCGCCCCCCGTCCATGATGGCCACGCGATCGCACAGCGTCTCGGCCTCGTCGAGGTAGTGCGTCGTCAGGACGACCGTGCGGTTCTCGGCGGCCACCGCGCGGATGACGCCCCAGAGGTTGCGCCGCGCCTGCGGGTCGAGGCCGGTCGTCGGCTCGTCGAGGAACACGATCTCGGGGTCGTGCACGAGCGCGAGGGCGATCGCGAGGCGCTGCTGCTGGCCGCCCGAGAGCTGTCGTGCCTGCGACTCGGCCTTCTCGTCGAGGCCGACGAGCGCGAGCAGTCGCGGTGCCCGGCCTTCGAGCGCCACGCCGTAGAAGCGCGCGAAGAGGTCGAGCAGCTCGGCGGCCGTGAGGTTCTCGAACAGCGCGTTCTTCTGCAATTGCACGCCGATGTGGTTCTGCACGCGCGTGGGGTTGGGCCAGACGCCTTGCCCGAGGATCTCGATCGACCCGGCGTCGGGTCGCGTGAGGCCCTCGATCATCTCCAGGGTCGTCGTCTTGCCGGCGCCGTTCGGGCCGAGGATGCCGAACGTCTCACCGCGCGCCACCGCGAAAGACACGCCGTTGACCGCATGCACCTCGCCATAACGCTTCTCGAGCCCGTCGACCTCGATCGCGTCCACCGCGCCCGATGCTACTGGAGCTACGGCGCGGGCGGCAGCGGCAGGCCGAGCGCGGCTCGCACGATGCGGTCCTGCTCGCGGTAGTGCGCCGAGGTATAACCCTCGGACGGGCTGCCGCGCCACGGGCGGCCGACGTAGCTCAGGCGCACGCCCGGCGGGACGGCGGCCTCGACGCGGTGCCGCACCGAGCGCCAGGCGCCCATGTTGGCCGGCTCCTCCTGCGCCCAGACGATCTCGGTCAGGCCGGTGTAGCCCGCCAGCAGCTCCGTCAGCTCGGCCGTCGGGAAGGGGTAGAGCTGCTCGATGCGGGCGATCGCGACCTCGTCGGCGCCGGCACGCTCGGCGTGTCGCTGGATGTCGTAGTAGAGGCGGCCGGAGCAGAGCACGAGCCGGCTGATGTCCTCGCGCCACTCGGCGCTGTCGGGGTCGTCGATGATCGGCTGGAACGCGCGGTCGGTGAAGTCGGACAGCGACGAGAGCGACTCCTTGAGCCGCAGCAGGCCCTTGGGCGTCATCACCACGAGCGGCCGGCGCGTGCGGCCGGCGGCCTGCCGGCGCAGCAGGTGGTAGAGCTGGGCGGGCGTGGTGACGTTGGCGATGCGGAGGTTGTCGTCGGCCGCGAGCTGCAGAAAGCGCTCGAGCCGCGCCGAGGAGTGCTCCGGACCGTTGCCCTCGTAGCCGTGCGGGAGGAACAGCGTAAGGCGCGACGTCACGCCCCACTTGGAGCGGCCCGACGCGATGAACTGGTCGATCAGCACCTGCGCGCCGTTGGCGAAGTCGCCGAACTGCGCCTCCCAGATCACGAGCGCGTTGCGCCGCGTGACCGAGTAGCCGTATTCGAAGCCGAGGCAGGCCGCCTCAGAGAGCGGCGAGTTGTGCACCTCGAAGCGCGCCTTCGAGTCGGCGAGGTGCTGCATCGGCGCGTAGCGCTCGCCGGTGTGCACGTCGTGCAGCACGAGGTGCCGGTGCGAGAACGTCCCGCGCTCGGTGTCCTGGCCGGTCATGCGGATTGCGATGCCATCGGCCAGCAGCGAGCCGAACGCGAGCGCCTCGGCGTGGCCCCAGTCGATGGCACCCTCGCGGATGGCCGAGCGGCGCCGCTCGAGCTGCGGCCCGAGCTTGGGATGCACCGTGAAGCCCTCGGGCAGGTCGAGCAGTGCGTCGGAGAGCACGATCAGCTCCTCGCCCGTGGGAGCGTGGGCGTCGACCTGGTCGAGGTCGCGGGCCATCCGCTCGGCCGGCTCGCGCTCGGTGCGGTCGTCGGGCTCCGAGGGGTGGTGGGCCTCGGCGAGCTGCTCCAGCATCTGCGAGCGCCGGGCGTCGACGACCGCCTCGTCGGTCAGGCCGTCGTCGACGAGGCGGCGCGCGTAGAGCGTGACGACCGAGGGGTGCGCCTTGATGCGCTCGACCTGCAGGGGCTGCGTGTACGAGGGCTCGTCGGTCTCGTTGTGGCCGAAGCGCCGGTAGCCGACGAGGTCGATCAGCACGTCGCGCCCGAAGCGCTCGCGGAAGGCCATCGCGAGGCGCACCGCGCTGCGGCAGGCGTCGACCGCATCCGCGTTCACGTGGATGATCGGGATGTCGAAGCCCTTGGCGAGGTCGGACGAGTAGCGCGTCGAGCGCGAGTCGTGCGCATCCGTCGTGAAGCCCACCTGGTTGTTCGCGATCACATGCAGCGTGCCGCCGACGCGATAGCCGGCCAGCGACTGCAGGTTGAGCGTCTCGGCCACGACGCCCTGGCCCGGGAACGCGGCATCGCCGTGGATCGTGATGGCGAGCGCGCGGTTGGTGTCGGCCGGCGCGTCGGAGCGCTCCTGGTCGGTCTGGAGCGCGCGCACGCGGCCTGCCACCACCGGGTTGACGAACTCGAGGTGCGAGGGGTTCGGGAGCAGCGAGATGTCGATGCGCCGCTGCTCGACGCGCACCTCGCCGGCCTCGCGCACGACGACGTCGATCGCGCGCGACGAACGTGCGCCGTGGTGGTATTTCACGTCGCCGGCGCCGCCGACGGGCAGGCTCTCGATCACGTCGTCGCCGGGGCGCCCCTCGAACTCGGCCATGATCGACGTGTAGTTGCGGCGCAGCACGTGCGCGAGCACGTTCAGGCGGCCGCGGTGCGCCATGCCGATGACTGCCTCGGCGATGCCTGCCTGCGCCGCCAGCATGATCATCTCGTCGAGCATCAGCACCATGACGTCGAGGCCCTCGATCGAGAACTGCTTCTCTCCGAGGAACGCGCGGTGCAGGTAGTGCTCGAACGTCTCGACGCGCAGCAGGCGGTCGAGGATGTGCCGCCGCTCGTCGGGCGGCAGCGGCTGCGTGTAGGCACCGGACTCGATGGCCTCGCGCAGCCAGAGCCGCTGGCGATGGCCGGAGAGGTGCTCGATCTGGTACGCGATCGGCCCGGAGTACGTCTCTCTCAGGCGCGGCAGCGCGTCGGCGAGCGTCTCGCCCGGCACGAAGAGGTCGAGCGCCGCGGCCGGGATGCGCTCGAGGGCGTCATCGCCCAGGCCGTGGTAGGCGGGATCGAGTGCTGGATCGCCGATCGGATCGCTTCCGAGCGGGTCCAGGCGCGCGGCCATGTGGCCGTGCGTGCGGTAGGCATGGACGAGGGATCGGGCCGCCCCGATCTCTTCTGGCGCGGCCAGGCCATTGCGGGTGTGATCGGCGTGGAGGCCGTCCTCACCCAGCGCGGGCGGACGGTCGCCGCGCCGTCTGCGGCGAGCGGTCGACATGGGGTATTTGAAGAAGACTCCGCCGGGGCGATGGCCCCGATAGTTGCTAAGACGCCGGTACCTTCCGGTCGTTAGTCTCAGCGTACACCCAGCTGCGGGAGGCACCCCTCCACCCGGCACAAAGGGAACGCGCATCGGGCAGACTCCAGCCCATGGGCCGCAGGGTGGTGGTCACCGGAGTTGGGGTCGTGAGCGCGATCGGCGTTGGCGTCGAAGCGTTCTGGGACGCCCTGGCAAACGGTGTTTCGGGAGCCAGCGTGCTCGAGCTGGAGGGGGAGCCTCCGACCCCGGTCTGCCGCGTGGATGACTTCGACGCCGAGACGCTCTTCGGCCGTCGCGACTCCCGCCGCATGGATCGCTGCGCGCAGCTGGCCACAGCTGCGGCACAGCTCGCGCTCGCCGACGCCGGCGGCGACCTCGGGCTGCCGCACGAGCGCATCGGCGCCAGCATCGGCTCGGCGCACGGCGGCATGGGGACGCTGGACGAGGCCTATCGCACGTACTTCGAGCGCGGGTCCGATCGCGTCAGCCCCTTTCTGATTCCGCTCGCCCTGACCAACACCGCCTGCGCGGCTGTCGCGCGCACGCTGCAGTTGCGCGGCCCGTCGTCCTCGACCTGCACGGCCTGCGCTGCGGGAGCCGACGCCATCGGCACGGCGCTCTGGCTGATCCGCTCGGGGCGCGCCGACGCGATGCTCGCGGGCGGCGCCGACTCTGCCATCTCTCCGGTGATCCTGGCGGGCTACCGGAACCTGGGCGCACTCGCGACGCTGCGCCACGGCGCCGAGGGCGCCAGCCGCCCCTTCGACTCCGAGCGCGACGGCTTCGTGATCGGCGAGGGCTCCGGCGTACTGGCGCTCGAGGAGCGCGAGCACGCGCTCGCGCGCGGGGTGCGCATCTACGCCGAGCTGGCCGGCTATGGCTCGAGCTGCGACGCCTCGCACCTGACCGACCCCGATCAGACCGGCGCCGGCCCCGGCTTCGCGATCTCGGCCGCGCTCGCAGACGCGGGCATCGGCCCCGAGGACATCGGCTACGTCAGCGCCCACGCGACCTCGACGCCCTCGGGCGACATCGCCGAGGCCCGCGCGATCAAGCGCGCCGGCCTGGCGCACGCCGCGGTCTCGGCGACCAAGTCGCTGCATGGCCACACGCTCGGCGGCGCGGGCGGCGTCGAGGCTGCCGCCTCGCTGCTGCCGATCGTACGCGGCATCGTCCCGCCGACGCTCAACCTGGTGGAGCCCGACGACGGCTGCGGTCTCGATCACGTGATGGGCTCGGCAAGGCACGGCGTCGACGTGCGCGCGTCGCTCTCGAACAGCTTCGGCTTCGGCGGCCACAACGCCGCGCTCGTGCTCGTCAGGGCGTGATGCCCGCCAGGGATGTCTAGGCCACCACGAACAGAGTCGCGAGAGTGGTGTCCGACACTCCCGCCATGCGCGTGCCGCCCGCCACCTCGGCGCGCAGCGCGGCTACCAGCTCGGCGCTGACAATCTCGCCGGGCGCGAGCGCAGGTATGCCCGGAGGGTAGGGCGCGACCAGCTCGGCGCTGACGCGCCCGACGGCATGGTCGAACGGCACGCGCTCGCGCGAGGCGAAGAAGGCCTGGCGCGGGGTCATGACCTGCTCGTGCAGCGTGCGCCAGGAGGTCGCGATGCGCGGGGCCTCGCGCAGGCCGCCGCGGTTCTCGTCGATCGCCTCGGCCAGCGCCGCGGCGAGGTGACGCACGCGCGCCTCGTCGTCGCCGATCGTCAGCAGGGGCACGAGCGTGCGGCGGTCGGCGCCCTCCAGGCGGATGCCGCGCTCGTTCAGCGAGCGATCCACCGCGATGCCGTCGGCCAGCGCGGCGCTCACGTCGATGATCAGCTTGAGCGGATCGCGCGCGCCCACGGAGGGGTGTGCGAGCACGCCGTCGTCGAGCAGCTGCACGCCCTCGATCTGACCGATCAGCTCGCGCGCCAACTCCGCCAGCCCGAGCGCGTGGGTGAGCAGCTCGTGGCCTCGCTGCTCGAGCAGCGCGCGTGCGCGGTCGATCGAGCCGAACAGGCTCGCCGACGGGCTCGTCGTCTCGAGCACGTCGAAGGCGGCGTCGAGCCGGCCGAGGTCGAGGTAGCCGGAGTCGCGCGCGAGCAGCACGGCCCCCGGCGTGAACGAGGTCAGCGCCTTGTGCGTGGAGATCGCCACCGCGTCGGCGCCCAGCGCGAGCGCGGAGGCCGGCACGTCGGGGTGGAAGCCGAAGTGGCCGGCCCAGGCCTGGTCGCAGATCAGCGGGATGCCGCGCGCGTGCGCGAGCTCGGCGATGCGGGCGACGGGTGACACGACGCCGAGCCAGGACGGCTCGACGAGCAGGATCGCGCGCGCGCCGGGCTCCGCCGCGAGCGCGGCTTCGATCGCCTCGACGGGATGGCCAAGTGCGACTCCCCGTTCCTCGTCGACAGCGGGAGCCACCCAGACGGGCCGGGCGCCGGAGAGCACGAGCCCGGCGGCAACCGACTTGTGCGAGCAGCGCGACACGATCACCGGCTGGCTCTCGGAGGCGACCGCGAGGCAGAGCGCCTGATTGGGATGCGTCGAGCCGTTGCCGGAGAAGCGGCAGAGGTCGGCGCCGAAGGCCGCCGCGGCGAGCCGCTCGGCGCGCGCGCGGATCCCCTTGCCACCGCGCAGGTCGTCGGCGCCCCCATGAATCGGCGCGTCGTGGGCAAGCAGCGGGTCGTCGCCGATCAGCGACGGGTTGCGCTTGTGTCCCGGCGTCGAGAACGCCGTGGGCGACTCGCGCAGGAAGGCGTCGACAGCATCGGCGAAGGGAGTCTCGGGGGCCGCCACGTCGCGAGACGCTATGCGAACTGTGCGAGGCGGAGCAGCAGCACGGTCTTGGCGTCGACGATCTCGCCGCGCTCGACCATCGCGATCGCCTCGGTCAGCGTGACCTCGAGGATCTCGATGTCCTCACCCTCGCTCGCGACGCCGCCGCCCTGCGAGATGCGCTCGCCCGCGCGATAGCTGCCGGTGAAGAACGCAACGCGCTCGGTCACGGAGCCCGGGCTCATGAAGTATTCGCCGATGCGCGTGACCGAGTCGACGCGGTAGCCCGTCTCCTCCTCGGCCTCGCGCCGGATCGCCGTCTCGGCGCTCGCGTCATCCCCGTCGAGCAGCCCGGCCGGCGTCTCGATCAGCATGCCGTCGGGGTGGCCGTTGAGGTAGACCGGGAGCCGGAACTGGCGCGTCAGGAGCACGGTGTCGCGCGTCTCGTCGCGCAGCAGGATCGTGGCGCCGTTGCCGCGGTCGTAGGCCTCGCGGTGCTGCGTCGTCCACGTGCCGTCGCGGCCCCGGATGTCGAACGTGGCACGCCGCAGCGTGTACCAGGAGTCGGAGAGCACGGTCAGCTCGCGCAGGCGCACGCGCGGGTTGCGCCTCGGATCCTCGGGAATGGCCACCGATCGGCAGGCTAGACGGCCCTGCATATAAAGGGGTCTGACCCCTTTATATGCAGGAGGCTAGACCGCGACGCGGCTGGGGAGTGCGCTGGCGCCCTGCAGTGCCAGGTCGACGCTTCGCGCGGCCTCGCGGCCGTCCGCGATGGCCTGCACGATCAGGTCGGCGCCGCGCACGCAGTCGCCGGCCGCGAAGACACCCGGCACCGCGGTCGCGAAGGCCCCGTCGACCGGCAGCGTGTCGCGCGGCCCGAGCTCCAGGCCGAGCTGGCCGTAGAGCGGGTCGCCCGTCTCGACGCCCGTGAAGCCGATCGCGACGAACACGAGGTCGACGTCCAGCACGACCTCGCCGTCGGCGACGGGCGTGGGCTGCCGCTCCCCCGTCTCCGCGAAGCCCGGGAACTCGAGGCGCCTCGCGCGCAGGCGCTGGACGCGGCCGTCGTCACCCTCGAGCGCGTACGACTCGAGCTGCCATTCGCGCTCGCCGCCCTCCTCGTGCGCCGGATAGGTGCGCAGCAGGAACGGCCACTCGGGCCAGGTGCGCTGCGGGCTGCGCTCCACCGGCGGCGTGGGGCCGTGCGCGATCTCGACGACGGAGGCGCAGCCCTCGCGCAGCACGTTGCCGAGGCAGTCGGCGCTCGTGTCACCGCCGCCCAGGATTGCGACGCGCAGGCCGCGCGCGCTCAGCTCGGGGCCGCTGACGGGCAGGCCGGCGACGCGCCGGTTCTGCTGCACCAGGTACTCCATGGCCAGATGCACGCCGGCCAGCTCGGCGCCCGGCAGCGTCAGCTCCCGGTGGCTCTGGGCGCCCGTCGCGAGCACGACCGCATCGTGGCGGACGCGCAGCTCGTCGAACGGCAGATCGCTCCCGACGGACACGCCGAAGGCGAATGCGACGCCCTCGGCCACGAGCTGCTCGACACGGCGATCGATCAGGTACTTCTCCAGCTTGAAATCGGGTATGCCGTAGCGCAGCAGGCCGCCGGGCCGGTCGTCGCGCTCGTAGACGGTGACCGCGTGCCCCGCGCGCGCGAGCTGCTGGGCCGCGGCCAGCCCGGCCGGACCGGAGCCCACGATGCCGACGGAGCGGCCCGAGCGCTGCCCGGCCGGCTGCGGCGTGACCCAGCCCTCCTCCCAGGCGCGCTCGACGATCGCCCACTCGATCTCCTTGATCGTGACGGCGTCGTCGTTGATGGTCAGGACGCAGGCCTCTTCGCAGGGCGCGGGGCAGAGCTTGCCGGTCAGCTCGGGGAAGTTGTTGGTGGAGTGCAGCCGCTCGATGGCATCCTGCCAGTGCCCGCGGTGCACGAGGTCGTTCCAGTCGGGGATGAGGTTGCCGAGCGGGCAGCCCGTGTGACAGAAGGGCACGCCGCACGACATGCAGCGGCGGGCCTGCTCGCGCACCTCGCCCTCGGGCGCGTGCAGATGCACGTCGCGATAGTCCTGCAGGCGCTCGAGCGGGGCACGCAGCGGGCCGAGCCGGCGCTGCACCTCCAGGAATCCGCGCGGATCAGCCACGGGCGCCTTCGAGCTCGGGGTCGCGCTCGGCCGCGATGCGCAGCAGGTCGTGCGGCATGACCTCGACGAACTGTGCCACTGATGTATCCCAGTCCGCGAGCAGTGCCGCGGCCACGTCGCTGCCGGTGAGGTCGCGGTGGCGCTCGACCAGCTCGCGCAGCGTGCCGTCGTCGCTCACGGCGCGCAATAGCACCATGTCGCTGTTGACCCGGCGGGCGTTCTCGCCGTCGGGGTCCCACAGGTAGGCGATGCCGCCGGACATGCCGGCTGCGAAGTTGCGGCCGACGGGCCCGAGCACCGCCACGAGCCCGCCCGTCATGTACTCGCAGCCGTGGCGGCCGACGCCCTCGACGACGGCGGTCGCGCCGGAGTTGCGCACGGCGAAGCGCTCGCCCGCGCACCCGCGCACGAAGAGCTCTCCCGAGGTCGCGCCGTAGAGCGTCGTGTTGCCGACGGCGATGCTGCTCGACGGCTCGTAGCCCGCGTTCGCGGGAGGGCGCACCACGATGCGCGCGCCCGACAGTCCCTTGCCGACGTAGTCGTTGGCCTGGCCCTCGAGATCCAGGACGAGCCCGCGCACGCCCCACGCGCCGAGGCTCTGCCCGGCCGTGCCGGTGAGCTGCAGGGTGAGCGCGCCGTCGGCCAGCGCATCCGGGCCGAGGCGGCGCACGATCTCGCCCGAGAGCAGCGCGCCGATCGCGCGGTCCGTGTTGTGCACCCGGCGCGCGACGGTGATCTGCTCGCCGCGCGCGAGCGCGTCGCCGGCCAGCGC
>JALYLC010000796.1 GCA_030774435.1 Actinomycetota bacterium | reverse complement strand
GCCTGCGCGAGCACGTCGAGCGCCTCTGGGAACTGGGGCAGGACCTGGCCGGGCTCGTCCGGGCGAGTGGCGACTTCGAGCTCGCGCTGGAGCCCGAATGCAACATCGTCTGCTTCCGCCACCGCTGCGCGCCGGGCGTGGATTCCGACGCCCACCAGGAGCGCATCCGCAGCGCCGTCAATGCGAGCGGCGATTTCTACGTCGTGCAGACGAAGCTGCGCGGCGTCACCTGGCTGCGCTGTGCGCTCATGAACGCGGCGACGACGGGCGACGACCTGCTCGGGATGCTGGCCGCGCTACGCGCCGCGGCGTAGCCAGGCGGGGAAATCGGCGACGCTGTCGAGGATCGCCGCCGTCTCCGCAGCCCGGGGGTCGCTTGCGAAGCTCGCGCCCTTGCCGGTGCGCACGAGCACGCCCCGCAGGCCGGCGCGCTGGGCGGCCAGCACGTCGGAGCGCAGGTCGTCGCCGACCATCACGCACCGGGCTGGAGGAAGCCCGAGCGCGCGGCAGGCGGTGCGGAAGATCGCGGCCGACGGCTTCCCGATCACGCGCGGCCGCACGCCGCTGGCATGGGCCAGGGCGTGCACGTAGGAACCGCTGTCGAGTCGCGCGCCCTCGGCCGACAGCCACCAGGCGTTGCCCTGCATCGCGATCAGGCGAGCACCGCCCAGCAGCGCGCGCAGCGCCTCGTCGAGCAATGAGAACGTCCAGCTCTCGTCGGGCCCGCTGACCACGACGAGGTCGGCCGGCGGTCCCGTGACGAGCCGGCAACCGGCGAACTCCGGCTCGCTCCCCCGCTCCGCCACCAGCAGGACGCGGGCCTCGGGGTAGGACCTGCGAAGAACCTCCGCCGTGGCGACCGCGGCCGTGACGATCCGCTCTGCCGGCAGATCGATTCCGATCGCCGCGAGCCGCGCCGAGATGTCCGCCGGCGGGGCGGACGTCATGTTCGTGAGCACGGCGCAGGGATGACCCGCTGCCTGCAGCGCGCGCACGGCGTCGATCGCCCCGGGAATCGGCGCGCCCGCCGCGAGCAACACCCCGTCGAGGTCGAGCACCACGCCTGCCGGCGTCATGCGCTCGCGGGCGGTGCGGCCACAGGGGCCTCGAGTCCCAGCAGCGGCGGCAGCCCGCCGAGGCCGGCGATGCGCTCGCCGGGATGCTCGGGATGGCGGCCGAGGCGATCGAGGAGCACTGCGCGCAGGCCGGAGCCCACAGCGCCCGCGATGTCGTCGTCGATGCTGTCGCCCACCATGACCGTCAACTCGGGCGGCGCGCCACCGAGCGCAAGCGCGGCGGCGAATATCGTGGCGCAAGGCTTGCGGCGGCCGTGGGCGCGCGAGGCGAGCGCGAAGTCCACCGAGATCCCGAGCTGGGCGGCGAACGACTCGAGCTCGCGATCGGTGTTCGAGACGAGCCCGACCGTGCAGCCGGAAGCGCGCAACACCTCGAGCAGCGGCTCGACGTCGGGGAACAGCTCGAAGTTGCCGGGGTCGCCCCACGCCTCTTCCGCCGCGATCCCGATCTGCTCGGCCACGGCGCTCCCCGCTCCCATTCCGCGGACGATCTCGACTGCGAAGCGCCGGTGCTGTGCGCTGCGGTGCTCGAGCGTGTCGGCCCGCCAGACGTGCAGCGCGGCCAGCCGCGCCTGCTCGTAGCGAGCCGGGTCGAGGCGCGCGCCGAAGCGGGCCCCGAGCTCGGTGTAGCCGCTCGCGTCGAACACGCGGCGTGGACGGATCAACGTGAAGTCGACGTCGAGCAGAAGGAGCTGCGGCCGCGGGCGCACCGCCCGGGACCATAGCGAGGGGCCGCTCGTCCGCGCGGCCCCTCACCGAAAATCGAGCGCTGCGAGACGGGTCGGATCAGCCCCCGGCTGCGCCGCCCATGACCTTGCCGAGCAGGCCCACGACGGCGGCCTGGAACTCCGCGGGCGTGCCGACGGAGGACGGCGCCGATATGTCGGGTGCGCTCGCATCGACCGTTGTCACATCGAAAGTGACGACTGCCGAGTCGATGCCAGAGCTCGTCTTCGTGGCGGCGTCCATCGCGGCGTCGAGCGTAAACGCCACCCGGTGCACCTTGTGGTCGCTCTTACCCACCCACACGTCGACGTGCGCCTTGTTCACGATCTTCTTCAATTGCGCAGCCGTCTTGTCGATCTGGGCCTGCGTGGGCGCGGCTGTTGTGGTGCTACCGAGGCTCGTGGAGATGTTGGCGGCAGCCGCTGCAACGCCGTCGATGTTGACATCGCCAGACACTTTGTCCGAATCGATACCTTCGACTTTTTCGCTGGAAACCGAGGCATTGTCCAGGAGCTTGGACGGATCGCCGATGGCCGCGAGAATCTTGCCGGCATCGAGATTGCTCGCCGAGGCGCCCGTGGGGAGCGCGCTGCCGGTCGTCGACGAGAGCGCGTCGGCGGGCACGTCGTACCACTTGCCGTCGATCGAAATCCACGACTTGCCGCCGCCGGTGCGGATCTCCGCCTCGATTGGCGATGTGCCCAACGTGACGCTGACGTTGACGTCCGCGCTCTTGCCGGTCGAATCCACCACGCCGTCGACACTCAGATTGATGGGCTGCTTGGTAAAGAGCGCGAGTTGCTGGTTGGTGGGGGCGCCCTTGATGTCAACGGTCACGTCGAGCTTCAGCTTCTGCGGGCCCGTGGCCGCCTTCGTATCGATTGCGCTCAGGATGCCGGCTGCGTCGCCACTGCCACTCGACGACGAGCCCGTGCTGGCAGGACTCGACGAGCCGGACGAGTTGCCCGAACCGCCACAAGCTGCGACCGTCAGCGCGAGCGCGGCGAGCGCCACCACTGCGACTGGGGAACGACGCATCAGAGACTTCCTCCTCATGCAGGATGCGCGATTCGCGCGTGGTACATGGCACTGCGTATCGGCACAAGAGCTTGGGATCTGTATAGTCGATCCCTGCGCTCACCCTACACTACCGTTGTCCGCATTCCGGACCGCCAGAAATCATTTTCCCCGGCGTGGTGCGAGTGCGGTAACCCCCCGAGACAACGAACCCCAGACAGCGAGGGAGACGATGCAGGCATCTGGAGCGCGCGGCAGCATTGGCAAGGCGAGCTACGAAGCAGTGCGCAAGCACATCGACGCGGGAAAGAAGGCGACCGAGGCCTTCAAGCTCGTTGCCCAGGAGACCGGCCGCTCGACGGCCACGGTTCAGACCGCGTACTACCGCGTGGCGCGCTCGCTACCGGGCGGCGGCGGCGTCCAGTTGCGCCCGCGCAAGAAGACGGCGACCAGGCGCGCCGCAGCCAAGACTGTCACTGCTACTGCGGCAGCCAAGCCCGCCACACGGCGCGGGCGTCCGCGCAAGAGCGCCGCGGCAGCGGCTCCGACCTCCGCTGCGGGCATCGCCCGGCAGCTGAGTGAAGCCGCCGAGGCTCTTGTGGCACACATCGTGCGGCTCGAGAAGGAGCTCGCCGACTCGCGCAAGGATCGCGACCGGCTGAACGCGATCGAACGCGCACTCGGCAGACGCTAGGCACGCCCCGGGTGGGCGCGCGCCCATGAGGATCTGGATCGACCTCTCGGCACCCGCCCACCCGGTTGTCTTCCGCCCGCTCGTTCAGCGGCTGCGCGCAGCGGGACACGATGTCGAGGTCACGGCACGCGACTTCGCCCAGACACTGGAGCTCGCACAGCTCGCGGGCATCGACGCACTCCCCGTCGGTGCACACGGCGGGCGTTCGGCAGGCGGCAAGCTGCGCAGCCTGGCCGGCCGCTCCACGGCGCTCTTGCGCTGGGCCCGCAGCCGTCCCCGCTTCGACCTCGCCGCGGCCCACGGCTCGAACGACCTCCCGATCGTCGCGCGGGTATTGCGCGTCCCCGCAGTCGACCTCTTCGATTACGAATGGGCGACGTTCCAGCACATGATCGGCTGCCGCCTGGCGCGGCGCGTGATCGTGCCCGATGCCATCCCGCCGGAGCGTTTGCGCCGCTACGGCGCGGGACCACGCAAGCTGCGGCGCTACCCCGGCCTCAAGGAGGAGTACTTCCTCCACGACTTCGAGCCCGACCCCGGCATCCTCGAGCGCGTCGGCGCCGACCCGGATCGCATCATCGTGGTACTGCGCACGCCACCGACGGCGGCGCTCTACCACCGCGTCCACAACCCGGTCTACGCCGATCTGCTCGACCGCCTCGGCAGTGACCCCGGCATCCACGCGGTCGTCCTGCCACGGCTGCGCGAGCAGGCCGATGAGCTGCGCCGCCTGGCACTGCCATCGGTGATCGTCCCCGAGCACGCCGTCGACGGCCCGAGCCTGGTCTCGGCCTCCGATCTCGTGATCTCGGCCGGAGGCAGCATGAACCGCGAGGCCGTCGCGCTGGGCGTGCCGGTGTACACGACATTCCAGGGACGCATGGGCGGCGTCGACGAGAAGCTGCTCCGCGAGGGCAAGCTACGCCGCCTGGAAAATGCGAGCGACGTGGAAATCCGCCGCCGAGACAGAACCGCGCCCCGTCTGCGCCGAGACCCGCAACTGATCGTCGACCTGATCTTGGGCACGCTGCGCTAAGAAGCTCTCACAGAATCAGCGTGGCGTTCGGAGGTCTCGAATCGTCCTCCGGTCTGGTTGTCGGGCCCAGTGACTGGTGGTGGGCTGTTGGGTCGCCCGACAACCAGACCCG
Organism: Actinomycetota bacterium; assembly: GCA_030774435.1. Classification (GTDB taxonomy): domain Bacteria; phylum Actinomycetota; class Thermoleophilia; order Gaiellales; family JALYLC01; genus JALYLC01. The sequence continues at coordinate 9 of JALYLC010000796.1, read as the reverse complement.
CGGCGACCC
>JALYLC010000795.1 GCA_030774435.1 Actinomycetota bacterium | reverse complement strand
GCGGCCGGCCGGCGGTGCGGCGCTTGCGCGGCGCGCGTCCGCGAAGCTGCCGGGCGTGGACGCTTCTGCACCGCTTGCACGCTCGCACGACGTCCCGCGCGCCCGCGAGGTGATTGCGCTCGCGCTGCCGGCGCTGGGCGCGCTGGCCGCCGAGCCGCTCTACGTGCTCGGTGACACCGCGATCGTCGGCCACCTCGGCCGCGTCCCCCTGGCCGGTCTCGCGATCGCCGGCACGCTGCTCTCCGAGGTCGTGGGCCTCTGCACATTCCTCGAGTACGGCACCACGGCCAAGGCCGCCCGTCTGTACGGCGCCGGCCAGCGGCCCGAGGCGCTCGACGTGGGCGTGCAGGCGACCTGGCTGGCGCTCGTGCTGGGCACCGTCTGCGCGCTCGCCCTCGAGCTCGCCGCCGGCCCGGCGCTGCGCCTGATCGCGGGCTCGCAGGACAGCGCGTCCCTGCACCAGGCCCTGACGTGGTTCCGCATCGCAGCGCTCGGAGCGCCCTTCATGCTCGTGATCGCGGCGGCGCAGGGCTGGCTGCGCGCGTTCCAGGACACCCGCACGGGATTCGCCGTGCTCGTCGCCTCCAACCTGGCGAGCGTGGCACTCTCGCTCACGCTGATCCGCGGCTTCGGGCTGGGCATCGAGGGCTCGGCGATCGCCAACGTGGCCTCGCAGGTGGCAGCCGCCGGCGTCTTCGGCGCCCTGCTGGTCCGCCGCGCGCCGTCGCTCGCACCCTCTTGGGAGCGCATGCTGCCGCAGCTGCGCGCCGCGCGCGATCTCGGCCTGCGCTCGCTCGCCTTCACGGCCGCGTTCCTGCTCGCGGCGGCCGTGGCGGCGCGCATGGGCGATGCGCAGGTGGCCGCGCACACGATCGGCTTCCAGCTCTGGATCTTCGTGGCGCTCGCGCTGGACTCCGTCGCGATCGCGGCCCAGGCGCTGATCGGCCGCCTGCTGGGCGCGGGCGCCCTGGATGCAGCGCTCACCCTGGCGCGTCGCCTGCTGGTCGCCGGGCTCGTCTTCGGGGTGGCCGTCGGCGCCCTCTTCGCCGCCGGCCATCACCTCGTGCCCGAGCTCTTCACCTCGGATGCAGAGGTGCGCCGGCAGGCGGGCGTGCTCTGGCCGTGGCTCGTGGGGATGATGCCGGTGGCCGGCGTGCTGTTCGCCCTCGACGGGGTCTTCTTCGGGGCCGGCGACCTCGCATTCATGCGCCGCATGACCCTGATCGCGGCGCTCGGCGCCTTCCTGCCCATGTTGATCGCCGCCCACGTCTTCGAGCTCGGCCTGGGTGGCGTGTGGGCGGGAATCGCCGCGTTCATCGCCGTGCGCATGCTCCTGGGAGGACTGCGCTGGCGCTCGCGCCGCTGGCTCGTCGCGGGCACGCAGATGGTCGACGAGCAACGGCTCGAGGCGGCTCCGGCACGTTTCGAGTGATTTTCTGGCACTCGTGGCAGCGAGTGCCAGCTGGAACTTGCGGGATTCCAGAGCCGTGCCTATGATACGGCGGCTGGCACTCTCGACCGGAGAGTGCCAGTCTCGAAAATCGAACCGGAGGCACGGAAAGCATGGATCTGAAGCCTTTGGGCGACCGCATCATCGTCGAGGTCCTCGAAGAGGAGCAGACCACGGTGAGCGGCATCGTCCTGCCCGATACGGCACAGGAGAAGCCGCAGCGCGCGAAGGTCCTCGCTGTTGGTCCCGGCCACTACGAGGACGGCCAGCTCGTTCCTCTCGACGTTGCCGTCGGCGACGAAGTGGTCTTCTCGAAGTACGGCGGCACCGAGGTCAAGTTCGGCGTCGACGAGTACCTGATCCTGCGCGAGTCCGATGTACTCGCGAAGGTCGTGACCAGCAAGGCCAAGGTCAAGGCCAAGGCCTGAGCCGTCCGCCGCGAACCTGACGACAAGGAGTACTCAAAGCAATGGCTCACAAGGAGCTCAAGTTCAGCGAGGACGCGCGCCGCTCCCTTCAGCGCGGCGTCGACAAGGTTGCCGACGCCGTCAAGGTGACGCTCGGCCCGAAGGGCCGCTACGTCGTGCTCGACAAGAAGTTCGGCGCACCGACGATCACGAACGACGGCGTCACGATCGCACGTGAGATCGAGGTCGAGGACGTCTTCGAGAACCAGGGCGCGCAGCTCGTGCGCGAGGTCGCTACTGCCACCAACGACGTTGCCGGTGACGGCACGACGACGGCGACCGTGCTCGCACAGGCGATTACCCGCGAGGGCCTCAAGATGGTCTCCGCCGGCGCCAACCCCATGGCACTCAAGCGCGGCATCGAGCGTGCAGTCGCCGCCGTGGTCGAGGACATCAAGGGCCAGTCGAAGGAGGTCGCGGGCAAGGAGGACATCGCTCGCGTCGCCACCATCTCGGCGCGCGATCGCGAGATCGGCGACGTCATCGCCGACGCGATCGAGAAGGTCGGCAAGGACGGCGTCGTGAACGTCGAGGAGGGCCAGACGTTCGGCCTCGAGCTCGAGTTCACCGAGGGCATGCAGTTCGACAAGGGCTACCTGTCGCCGTAC
>JALYLC010000794.1 GCA_030774435.1 Actinomycetota bacterium | reverse complement strand
GCGTATAGCCCATGACGACGACCCGGAGCCGGGTCACACGATGCGGCAGGAGAGGACGCGGTCGCCGCGGCTCACGCGACGCGCCGTCTCGGCGCCCGCGCCGCCGTCGAAGGAGTCGACCACGCCGAGCAGACCAAGAACCGCCACGCGCAGAACGCGCCGTCGCCTTTCGCGCATGTTCCCTCCCCCGGGTTCGCGGCCGAGCCTACCTGCGCGCACGGATGAGGCGCAAGAGCGCTCAATACGCGAAGTCTTCGACGAAGCGCCCGTCGCGCTGGATCAGCGTTCCGTCCGCGTAGACCTCGCCGCCGTCGCGCAGATCGCAGACCAGGTCCCAGTGCAGCGCGCTCTTGTTGGCGCCGCCGGTGACCGAGTAGGAGGCACCCAGTGCCATGTGCACCGTGCCCCCCATCTTCTCGTCCAGGAGCGTGTCGAGCGTCGGAGCCTGGATCGCCTCGTTGAGCCCGAACGCGAACTCCCCGAGCGTGCGCGCGCCCGCGTCGGTGTCGAGTGCGGCCTGCAGGAACGCCTCGCCGCTGGCGGCGCCGGCCTCGACGCAGCGGCCGCCCTCGAAGCGCAGGCGGGCACCCTCGACGCGCTGCCCGCCCCAGGCCGAGGGCATCGCGAATGTCACGACCCCCTCGGTCGCGTCCTCGCGCGGGCCGGTGAAGACCTCGCCGTCGGGCAGGTTGTGGCGGCCGGAGGCGCTGATCCAGCGGCGGCCTCCGACGCGCAGCCGCAGGTCGGTGCCCTGGGCCACGATGCGGAGCTCGTCGACCGCCCGCAGGCGCTCGACGAGACGGTCCTGCTGCTCGCCCTGGGCACGCCAGGCGACGACGGGATCGGGCTGATCGAGCTTGAGCGCCCGCGCCAGGAGCTCGCGGTAGCCGTCCAGCGAGAGCCCGGCGGCCTGCGCGAAGGCGGCCGTCGGGTACTGGGCGCCGCACCATTTCGCCTCGCCGCGTGCATCGCGGTCGACGAGCACGTGGACGGCGCGCAGGCGCCCGGCCTCCGAGGCCGCGGCGCGAGCCGGGGCCACATGCGCGAGTTGCTCGACGTTCGCGAGCGCGAGCAACGTCACCCGGCAGTCGACGTGCTGGTACCAGATCAGCTTGAGGGGATCGGCCTCGACCAGGACCTGCTCGGCGGCAGATTCGGCCCTGGCCTCGATCCAGCCGTCCGGCAGCATCTGCACCGCGGGGTGCCCACCCGCCTCGAGCACGCGGCGGTGCACCGCCCTGACCAGCGGCTCCGCCAGTTCGCCGCCCTCGATCAGCACCGTCTGGCCGGAGCGCACGGCCAGCGCGTGCTCGACGATCACGCGCGCGTACAGGTCGTCGAAGGGATCCATCAGACCACCAGCTTCCCGTCGATCAGGAGGGGCTCGCCGTCGGCCTCGATGCGCCCACCCGAGCGCAGGTCGCAGACGAGGTCCCAGTGGATCGCCGAGGCGTTGTCGCCGCCCAGCAGCGGGAACGAGCGGCCGAGCGCGAGATGGCACGTGCCGCCGATCTTCTCGTCGAAGAGCGTGTCGCCGACGGCGCGCTGGATCATCTCGTTCGTCCCGATCGCGAACTCGCCCACGCGGCGCGCGCCCTCGTCGGTGTCGAGCCGCGCCAGGAGCGCGTCCTCGCCGAAGCTCGCCGACGCGTCGACGACGACGCCCGCGTCGAAGCGCAGGCGCACGTCGCGGCATTCGCGGCCGTTGTGCAGCGATGGCACGCCGAACGTGACCTCGCCGTCGACCGCGCCCTGGGCCGGCGAGCAGAAGACCTCGCCGTCGGGCAGGTTCGCCTCGCCGGCACAGGACTCCCAGGCGCGCCCCTCGACGTCGACGCGCAGGTCGGTGCCCGCGGCGGTGACGTGCAACTCGCGCACGTTGGCGAGGCGCTCGATCAGGCGCGCGTGACGCGCGCTCAGCTCGCGCCAGGCGGCGATCGGGTCCGGCTCGTCCAGCAGCAGCGCCGAGTAGACGAAGCGCTCCCACGCGCCGGTGCCCATGCGGGCGGTCTGGGCACCGAGCGCCGTCGGGAAGGCGGCGCCGACCCAGCGCAGCTCGCCCGCGGCCTCCCGTTCGTCGTGGCGGGCCATCCAGGGCGCCCGCGCGCGAGGCCTGGCAGCGGGGTGCGCGCGTGAGTGTCGCCATGGCGCCCGAG
>JALYLC010000793.1 GCA_030774435.1 Actinomycetota bacterium | reverse complement strand
CAGTCCAGCCGGCAAGAGCGTGGTAGTAGCACACCTGGTTGGTGAGCCCCGTCTGGCTTGCAAGGCCAAGCCCTTCCGCAGCGTTCGCCCGGGCCGACAGGAATCGATCTTCCAGGATCTCTACCAGAGCAAGACGCGAGAGGCTGATAACAAGAGCCGACACAGCGCCATCTCGCCGGGCGAGTTCGGCTTCCTGTCGCGAGAAGGCGCGCGCAGTCGTCTCGTCGCCGCGCTGCAGGGCGGAGCGTGCGGCCCAATGGAAGCGCCGGGGGTTGTGCTCGGCCCGAGCGATTGCTTCGTCGAGCAGCGTCCGGCCGACCGCGCCGTCCCCCTCCCACAACAAACCCATTCCGGCCGAGACAGTCAGCTCGAAGTTCTCACTCGCTCTCCGGCGCAAGTCTTGCGCCCGGCGGCCGGTCCTGACCTGAGCGCTCAGATCTCCCGTGTAGAGCGCTGCTCTGGTTGCTTCGAGCAACAGCTTCGCCGCCCGCTCGGGATCGAGCTCGGCCACTTCTTCCGCCGCGGACATGAAGATGTCGTGCGCAACGAATCCAGACCCGGACCCCAGCTCCAGCGTTCCCCGGAGCTGGTTGACGTCGGATACCTGGAGCGGGTCCGTGAGGAGCGCTCGCGCGTCTTCCAGTAATGCCCAAGCGGTTGCGCTCTGGCCCGCCGATGCGGCCAATTCGGCCGCCGCGAGCTTCCTGGCGCCTCGCTCTGAAGAATCGGAGGTGAGAGTCGCAGCACGGGCCAGCGCTTTGGCCGCGCTCGCATACCCTCCGCGTGCCTTCGCGCGCTCGGCGGATCGTTCGAGCTCTGCCGCCACCTCGTCGTCAGGTCCAAGCGTCGCGGCCGCCCGGTGCCACGCGTGCAGATCGTCCTCGCCGTCCTGGGCGAAAACTTCGGCGAGCGCATTGTGTACCTGCTGACGCTGACCGAAGGTTGCTCGGTGATAGACCGCCGAGCGGACCGAAGGATGTCTGAACTTCACCCGGTCCCCTGAGAGATCGAGCAGGTCCGCAGCCTCTGCCGTTTCGAAATCGTCCGCGCGCAGTCCCAGTGTCCGCGCGGCTCGTAGGACGAAGGCCGCGTCGCCGGTACTGTCGGCGGCCGCCACGAGGAGTAGCAGCTGAGCATGATCGGAGAGAAGCGCCACGCGCGAGGAGAAGGCGTCCTCGAGGCGGGCGATTAGGGGCAGGGGATCGGGGAGTTGCTCGCGACCCGCGCGTTGCGCGTCTGTGAGCGCCAGCTGGACCTCCAGCAGCACGAGGGGATTGCCCTCGGCGGTGGCGACGATTCGATTCAACACTTCTCGAGCCAGCGGAATCGGCGCCTCGTCGGCGATCAGGGCTGCCGAAGCCTCGGCGTCAAGGCCTTCGAGTCGCAGGTCCGGGAGCTCCGTCGCAACCGTGTCGGCAACGTCGTTGCATCCGCGCACGGCGAAGACCATGGCGACGCGCTCTGCTTGCAAGCGCCGAGCTGCGAACGTGATCGCTACGAGACTTGCCGCGTCGAGCCAGTGTGCATCCTCGATGACGCAGAGCAGAGGTTCGGCCTCGGCTGCAATCGCGATGAGCGTCAGCACGGCCGCCCCGACGAGGAACAAGTCGTCTTCGCCCTTTGAGGAAAGGCCGAGTGCGCCGCGCAGGGCCGCGGCCTGTGGGCCTGGAAGACCCGCGATCAGTTCCTCGAGCGGTCGGAGGAGCTGGTGCAAGCCTGAGAATGGGAGCCCCGACTCGGACTCGACCCCGACAGCCTGAAGCACCCGCATCCCTTCGGCCTGCGCCACCGTGTCCGCAAGCAGGGCCGACTTGCCGATCCCCTCCGGGCCGCGAAGAACGAGGACGCCGCTGCCTGAGGCGCGGGCCTGCTCGAGTAGGGCGGACAGAGCTCGCTGCTCATCGTCTCTGCCGTAGAGCCCCCGAACAGGTGGTCCAGCAGCGGCCTGGGCGCTTACTTGCGACATTTCTTCCGCTGTACGTCTCTTTCCCGAACCATGATACGCTCCATACCGACTGGTCTACTCGATACTACCAAAGTGACACACTCTCTAAACTGACCGGTCTACTCGGCCGTTAGATCACAGCAGTGGAAAATGAGATAAACATGAGTGCCAGTGAGCCGCGCCTCGTTCACGAGGCGCTCGTCTACTCGTCGGATGATGCGTTTCTCGAGCGGGTCGTCCCGTTCCTCCAGAACGGGCTAGCCGCGAGCGACCCGACGAGTGTTGTGCTCACGCCGAGCAACAGCGCATTGCTCCGCGAAGCGCTCGGACAAGACGCACACCGCGTCCCGTTCGCCGACGCCACCGCGACGTACCGCCGCCCGGCCGCCGCATTTGCCGCATACCGCCGGCACCTCGAAACGGAGCTGTCACGTCCCGACGTCGAGCTCGTTCGCGTCATGGCCGAAATCCCGTTGGGACTGACCAGCGAGGAGTACGCCGAGTGGATGCGGTACGAATCGATGTTCAACCGGGGATTCGCCGGCTACCCGTTATGGGTGGTCTGCGGCTACGACACGCGTG
>JALYLC010000792.1 GCA_030774435.1 Actinomycetota bacterium | reverse complement strand
GGACGAGCGGGACCGCGGGCTACGGGCCGCCGTACACGAGCGCCGCCGGCGCCAGTCAGAACATCATCGGCGGCCTCTCCCTGCAGCGCCTCGTCGGCGCCCGCATCCCGATCGACCCGGCCAGAGTCTTCATCTTCGACCCGCTCTCGGTCCCGGCCCAGAGCGATCCGCGACTGGCCGCGGCGCTGCGCTCCTACACGGTCGCGCCAGGCGCACAGCAACAGCGCTGGACGGGCGCCTACACCAAGGCTCTCCCGCACATCACCTTCAAGCAGGGCGCGCCCGTGCTGCCGAGCGGCAATTACGGCCCCGTCGCGACGCTCATGACCGGCATCCTCAACCAGGCCCGCAGCGGCGGGCTCGACGGAGCCCTCATCTCCACCGGCCGCTTCTACCAGAGCGACTACACCAAGCCGATGCTGTTCCTCGCCGACGGCAGCTACCTCTCCAGCCTCGCCGAGCAGCGGAACCTGCTCGGCGAGCAGTGGGGAATGATGAACGAGACGGGCAACTACCCCGGCCAGCCGTGGCTCTGGCTCTACACCTTCTGGTACCAGGTCCCGCCATTCTCGACCTCGGACAACGCCGATGCCCAGATCTGGGCGATCATGGTGCTCCTCTCCGTCGCCTTCGTCGCCATCCCCTTCCTTCCCGGCGTACGCTCGATCCCCCGCTACCTCCCGCTCTACCGCCTGATCTGGCGCGACTACTACCGCGTCGCCGAACAGCACCAGAGCACACCCGGCAGCAACCCGAGCTCCGCCGGCACGCCCCCCTAGCCAACGGCAGGCGGACACGGTTGGCGAAGGGCAGGAAGTAACGCCTCTGCTCGTACCCGCGGGCGCCGTTGCGGTGGCCTTCCGGGAGGCGAACAGGTACCGCAGCCCGTACAGTCGACTTGCGCAACACGACCGCCAGGCAATGATTCCCGAGCGGTCGCTTTTGAGGTGCGCCTCAACGTCAAGCTGGACCGCGCGATGTTACTCCCGCTGTTACTCCCGAGACGCCCTGGGGTCGCAAACGGCTTGGCTGAGCCAGAAATAGCCGTCTAGCGCAGTTGCTTTACACGCAGGAGGTCGTGGGTTCGAGCCCCACACTGCCCATTTGCCCTGATCGCTTTCACGACTCGGAGGGGTGCGTGGGCGACGTGCTCTCCTCCAGCCCCACCCACTGGTGCAGCCGTCGCAGTGGTCCGGGCGCCCACCAATTTGCCGCTCCGAGCAGCTCCATGAGGGACGGCACGAGCAGCGCGCGGACGATCGAAGCGTCGATCAGCACGGCAAGCGCGGTCCCTAGCCCGAGTTCCTTGATGAACACGAGGCTGGAGGTGGCGAACGCTCCGATCGCCACGGCGAACAGCAGCGCCGCGGCAGTGACGATGCGACCGGTGCGTTCGAGTCCGATCGCGACGGCCTCAGAGTTGGACGCGCCGGCGTCGCGGGCCTCCTTGATCCGTGACAGCAGGAACACGCCGTAATCGGTGGCGAGGCCAAATGCGACAGCGGCGAGGAAGATCGGTTGGGTCGCGTCCAGTGCGCCTGGGCTGGTGAAGGCGAGCAGGCCCTCGAGGTTGCCGTCCTGGAAGATCAGAACGAGGATGCCGAACACCGCACTGAGGCCGAGCGCGTTCATCACGACCGCCTTGAGCGGCAGCACGAGCGACCCCGTCATGAGGAAGAGCACCAGCAGGGTCGACCCGACGATGATTGCCAGCACCGCCGGCAGGTGCGCGCGGAGGCTGTGCTCGAGGTCGACGTAGGCTGCCGTCTCGCCGGCGACACCTACGTAGAACGGCGCGCGGATCGCCCGGACGTCGCGGACGAGTTTTTGCGTCGCGCCACTGAGAGGCGCGTGCGCAGGAGCGACCGCGATCATCGCGGTGTCAGCGCCCGCCGGCTGGGCGGGCGCCACCGCGGACACGCCCGGCAGCCGGCCGATCTCGGCGGCCAACGCCTTGACCGGGGCCGAGTCGGCCGGCTGGCTGATGACGACCTCCAGCGGACTCGTGCGGTTGGGTGGAAACTCGCGCGTGAGCTGGTCGTTGACCTGCCGTGCGCTGGTGCTGCCAGGCAGCACGCTCGCGTCCACCGTGGTGAACTTGATCCCCAAGAACGGAAGCCCGAGCGCGATCAGGAACACCGCGCTCAGGACGGCGACCCGCCCCGGGCGGCGCATGACGAACCGCGACAAGCGGTACCAGCCGCCTGACTCGGCCGGTCGGGCATCGCGGTCGGCGGCGCGCTGTAGCGCCTTGGGTGCGAGCGCGTTGATCCTGGGGCCGAGTACGGCCAGCACCGCCGGCAGCACGATCAGCGCCAGCGCAGCCGCCAGCAGCGCGACGAGGGCGCCGGCAATTCCCATCGAGTAGAGGAATCGTTGCGGGAAGATCGCCAGCGAAGCGATCGCGGCCGCCACGGTCAGGGAGCTGAACAGGATCGAACGGCCGGACGTCTGCAGGGTGCGGCGCAGGGCGACCGCGCCGAAGCCCGAACGCGCCGCCTCCTCGCGGTAGCGCGAGACCATGAACAGGCTGTAGTCGATCGCAAGACCCAGCCCCAGACCGGTGACAAGATTCAGCGCAAAGATGGACAGGTCGACGTAGCTCGCGACGATTCGCAGCGCGAAGAACGTCGTCACGATTGCCAGCCCGCCGAGCAGCGGCGGCAGTAGCGCTGCCACCAGCGATCGGAAGAACAGCAGCGACAGCGCGAAGATGAACGGGAATGCCAGCAGCTCGGCACGCGCGAGGTCGTCGCGCACCTGTGCGTTCGCTTGTGCGTTGGCGATCGCCTGGCCACCGAGCTTGACGTCGCCGTGGGCCGCGAACTCCCGTTCGATCTGCTTCGCGTCGGCCTGGATGCGCGAGTCCGGCAGCGGCCGGAAGTAGGCCACCACATAGGTCGAGTGGTGGTCCCGTGAGACCATGGCCGGATCGTGGGTGTCGTAGAAGCTGGCGACGTGCGCGACGTCCGGGTAGCTGCGCAGGCGCCCGGCAACCTCGTCCACGCGGGTGCGCGCGACGGCGCTGCGAACGTCGCCCGAGTTGACGAGCGCCACCACGCCCGCGTCGATCTGCCGGCC
>JALYLC010000791.1 GCA_030774435.1 Actinomycetota bacterium | reverse complement strand
GTCGCGGCGCACGCGCCGCGCGACATCGCCGCCGCTCTCCGCCTGATCGCCGCCGCGGGGGGCGAGGGACACAGCGACTTCGTCGCCGGCGGCATCGGCCAGGGCGAGGCGGCGCTCTGGCAGGCCTCCAGGGTCACGCACGGCGAGCAGCCCGTGCCGGTGGGCGAGCGCTGGTACCACTACGGCGCGACCGACGCGGCCGCGGTTGTGCGCAGCACGGCAGCCTGTGCGTACGCGTCCAAGGCCTGTTACGCGCTCGTGGATCGCGGCGTCCTGCGTCAACTGCAATCAGCCGGCGTCGCGCGAAGCCTGCGCATCGTCGTTGCTCGCAACGCGGGCGGCGCGGCGGGCGGCAACGCGGCACTGGCGCACCCGGTGCGGGCGTATGCGACGAAGCGGGCCGGCAGCGCGACGCGCGCACTGCTGGCGCTGCTCACCTCCCCCTCGCTGCAGGCGGCGATCGGCCGCTATCCCGCGCCCGGCAAGTCGGCCTACCACGCCGCGGCCACGCCGCTGGTTCTGCTCGAGCAGGGCATTCCCGACGTCAAGGGCCGGTTGACGGAGGGGACGCCCGGCGGCGACGGGCTCGCAGGCGTCCGGCTACGGCTGCTCGTGGAGCGCCCGGGCCATCGGCCCATCGTGCTCGCCACCACCCGGACGGACGAAAACGGGGCATTCACGGTCTCGGTGCGCATCGACGCCGGCCGCAAGCTGCGCGGCTCGCTCGTGCTCCACAGCGACGCTATTCCCGGCCAGTCGGCCGGAGCGTTCACGATCGGCCGGGTGGGCTGAATACGTTTACGCCCGACAACCAGACCGCAGGCGACTCGAGACCTCCGAACGCCGCGCTGATTCTGTGAGAGCTTCTAAGCGGCCTGCGCCCGGGCGGGCGCGTCGTCGATGAACGCGTGCGCGAGCCAGCAGGCGTCGGTGGTGAACGCGTCGAGCTCGGCGTCGGAGGAGAGCAGAGCTGCCGTCGCGAGCCGCACGCTGGCGCCACCCGTCTCGACCACGAGCGCCTCGGGTCCGCGCTCGCACAGCCAGGCGATCATCGCCGGCGTCAACGCGGAGCGCGCCTGCACCTCGTCGCAACCGGCGGCGATGCGGACGTCGTAGAGCTCGTCGAGCTCCGCGGACTCGAGCGTGAGCGGGACGTAGCCGTCGGGAAGAGCAACGCGTGCCCCGCCGCCGGATGCATGCCGCCGGAGCAGCAGCCCCGGCCCGCGCGGCGTCACGCCCTCCATCGCGACGACGGTGAGGTCGCACAGCCAGTGCCAGTCCTGAGTGTTCTCCTCGCGCCGCTCACAGGTCATGAGCAGCACCGTGCCGCGCAGCGTGTCGTCGAGCTTGCCCTCGACCGCCGCGTGCACGCGCTGACGGTCGCCGGTGTGGAAGAGCGCGGAGCCCTGCAGCGTGATCGCGTGCGACGGGATCGCGACAGACAGCGGCTCGGAGTCGCCCTCGTGCGTGTGGGCCTGGGCGTGGGCCTGCATGCCGAGCACCGCGTCGAGCGGATCGAATCCGGACTCGGGCGCCGCGGCTACGCCGGGCGGCCGCTGGCGGGGATCGCTGAGGCCGTGGGCGAGGCCCCACCAGCGCAGCACCTCGGCCGAGTCGCCGCGCACGCGGGGACGGCGGCGTTGCACGAGGTGCACCAGGAGCGCGACGGGAACGACGAGGGCGATGATCTCGGGGCGCATACCCCACGAAATAGTCGCTCGCGCGCTTTCTGTCGACCCCAGGGTGGGGTTTCTCCCCCCATCCGCGAGGGAATCCGCATTCCGCGGGGGGCGCGTAGGAACACGTGCGGGGTCTTTCCCGCTCCTCGACCAAGGAGGCCCAATGATGCGCTCCAGATGGATCGCGCTCGCGGGGGCCGCACTTGCGGTTGCCCTCGCGACCGCCGGCACTGCTGCCGGCGCGAGCCAGCACCGCAGTGGCGGCTCGTACACGGTGACGCCGCTCGTCTCGGATCAGGCGGGGGTCGCGCCCGTCACCGATCCGAATCTCGTCAACGCGTGGGGTGTGTCGGAGGGCCCGACCACGCCCTGGTGGGTGGCCAACAACGGGACCGAGACCTCGACGCTCTACGACGCCGCCGGGACGCCCTTCCCGCCGCCGCCGGACGGGCCGCTCGTGGTCAAGGTCCCGGGCGCGCCGACCGGCACCGTCTTCTACGGCGGCACGCAGTTCCTGGTCTCGAACGGCACGGCGATGGTGACCGCGAAGTTCATCTTCGCCACCGAGGCCGGCACGATCGAGGGCTGGCCCCCGGGCACGGGTCAGACCGTGACGGGCTTCGATGGCTCGAAGTGGGGCGCCGTGTACAAGGGCCTCGCGACCGCGCGCGACTGGTTGTACGCGACCGACTTCCACAACGGCCGCGTGGACATCATCGGCGGCGACTGGAAGCTCGTGAAGAAGCCGGGCGCGTTCCGCGATCCGAAGCTGCCGCAGGGCTACGCGCCGTTCGGGATCCAGAACCTCGGCGGCTACATCTTCGTCACCTACGCGCTGCAGACCAAGGGCAGCAATGACGAAACGGCAGGCCCGGGGCTCGGCATCGTCGACGAGTACTCGACCGAGGGCGCCCTGCTCCATCGCGTGGCCACGATGGGCAAGCTGAACGCTCCGTGGGGCCTCGCGTGGGCACCGGCCACGGGCTTCGGCAAGGCCTCCGGCGCGCTGCTCGTCGGCAACTTCGGCGACGGCTACATCAACACCTACCGCCAGAATCACAAGGGCCGCTGGAAGTGGTCGGGACGGCTGCTCACGAAGAAGAAGCAGCCGGTCTGGATCGACGGCCTCTGGGGCATCGGCTTCGGCAACGGCGCGACCGCCGGGCCGACGACGACGCTCTACTTCGCGGCCGGCCCGGACGACGAGAACCACGGGCTCTTCGGCACGGTCACGGCGGATACCCCGTAACCGCTGAGCAACCCGGCCGGCGCCGCCGCGGCGCCGGCC
>JALYLC010000790.1 GCA_030774435.1 Actinomycetota bacterium | reverse complement strand
AGCGCGCCCTGGCGCAGCTCGCCGCCCGCCAGCATGGCAAGGAAGCGCTGCTCCTCCGCGGTCGCGCGCGAGAACAGCGCTGCGATCTCCGCGCGCCTGACCGCGGCCGAGCCCGGCCCGCTCGCCGCCTCGATGCGCGCGAAGGCGCGATCGACGTCGACGACCGCGAGGCTGGGTACGTCCGCAGGCGTAGGAAGGTCGCGCAACGCTGCCCAGCCGACACCCGGGCGACGCTGGCGGAGCTCGCCCGAGAGGTAGCTGACGACGATCGCGATCTCCCCGGGCGCCGCGCGACGCAGGCAGTCGGCGAGGGCGGCGACCTTGGCCAGCCGCGAGCGCGTCGCGGCGACGGCGGCGGAGGTAGCGACCAACTCGGCGAGCAGCACCCGCGCATTGTGCGAGAACCGAGCCTGCTCGGCCGGGGTCTGGCTCCGCCAGGCGGGGTCTGACCCCAGGTGGCGGAGCCTGACCCCAGGGTGGCGGTTGGCATGGCTAGACGGTTTGCGACGTCGCGGTGGTTCCACGCGCTCCGTTCGCGCGTGGCTTGTTGCGGAGTGCAGTTAGCCCGTATTCCGCATGTTTAAACGATTCTCGGCGCCCTCGGACAGGTCGGTGCCAGCCTCCGCCAGGTGGGGTCAGACCCCGCCAGGCGGGGTCAGACCCTAAGCGGAGAGCCGGCCGCGCTCCATCGAGCCGAACAGGCGTCCCTGGCGGGCGCGGCTGCCTGCGAGCTCGTCGAGGGTCATGTGGTACACGGCGGCCAGATCGACCGCCTCCTCGAGCCGGATGCCCCCGGTGTGCTCCCAGCGCTCGAGTGTCGCTACCGTGATCGAGACGCCGCGCGCCTGCATCAGGTCGACGACCTGCGTCTCACTCAGCGACGCCCCGTTGCGCGCCTTGCGCAGTGCGGCGCTGATGCGGTCGTGGGCCGCGGCGCGAGCGATCAGCGTGCCGGCTCGCGGCAACTCGGGCCTGGCGGCTTCGCCGGGATATGTCACGCCCTCGGGCGTCGTGTTCTCGTAGATCGGTGTCTGCCGCATGTTGCGGCTCCCTTCGGGTCGTGTGTGAGTTTTCCCCGCTCGACGCGCATCAGTTGTCCCTCATCTGAGGGAATTTGCGCGGGCCGCCGGTAGGCTTGCCGGAGTGAGTGGCATCCGGCCCTGTCGCGCGGACGAGCACGCTGCCATCCTCGCGATCGTCAACGCCGCCGCGGAGGCCTATCGAGGGGCGATTCCGGCAGATCGGTGGCGCGATCCGTACATGGACGCTCACGAGCTCGAGGGCGAGATCGCCGCCGGGATCGCGTTCTGGGGCTACGAGGACGACGGCGTCCTGATCGGCGTGATGGGCATCCAGCCGGTGGCCGACGTCGACCTCATCCGCCACGCCTACGTCGTCCCGGGCAACCAGGGCCGCGGAGTCGGCAGGGAGCTGCTCGAGCACCTGCGCGGCCTCTCGGGGCGTCGCATGCTCGTCGGGACCTGGGCGGCTGCCGAGTGGGCGATCCGCTTCTACCGCCGCAACGGCTTCGAGCAGGTCTCGCGCGAGCGCAAGTCCGAGCTGCTCAAGACCTACTGGAGCATCCCGGAGCGCCAGATCGAGACATCGGTCGTGCTCGCGAACCCGCCCTTCGGCGATCAGTCGCCCGCGTAGGGATCCGGCACGCCGAGCTCGGCCTGCAGCTGGATGCCGATGTCGAGCAACTCCCAGTCCGAGCCCGACGGGCCGATCAGGGACACGCTCACGGGCAGGCCGCTACGCGAGCCGACGCCGGACGGCAGCGCGACGACGGGGAAGCCGAGCCAGTTCCAGTAGTGGGTCAGCGAGATCAGCTCGTAATCGCTGCCAGCGCGCTCGTAGCCGTCGCCGCGCAGCGGCGCGACGCACGGCACGGTCGGCTCGATCAGCGCGCTGATGCGCTCGTCCCGGAGCCACTGCGCGAAGCCGGCCGTGGTCTCGCGGCGCTGCCGCTGCGCCTCGACGTAGCGCTCGGCGGTCGTGGCGCGCGCCTCGGCCTCGTCAACCCACTCGCGCAGCGACGGGCGGTAGAGGTCGCGGCGGCCGTCGAAGCGGCGGTGGAAGACGAGCAACTCGACGTTGAGCACCTCGATGAAGTCGTCTCCGATCGCCAGGGAGACGGCCGGCGGAGGCGGCTCGGTGATCGCCGCCCCGAGTGCCCGCAGGCTCGCGAGTGCGCGGGCGAGGCCGTCGGCCACGTCGTCGTCGAGCGCCACTGCTGCGGCGAGCGGTGAGAGCGCAAGGCGCAGGCC
>JALYLC010000789.1 GCA_030774435.1 Actinomycetota bacterium | reverse complement strand
CGCCGAGGAACTCCAGTCGCTCATACGACTGGACGCGCTCGTCGACCCACGACGAGTGGGTGAACGCGCGCCGGCGCAACTCGTCCGGGAGCCGCTCGACGAGCGTTGCGAGCGCGGACACGCTCGCCGCTAGGAGGCGTTCTCCATGATGTAATCGACAGCCTGGTTGACCGTCTTGATGCCCTGCGCCTCCTCGTCCGGGATCTTCACGCCGAACTGATCCTCGAGTTCCATGATGAGCTCGACGAGGTCGAGGGAGTCGGCGTCGAGATCGTCCTGAAAGGACGCCTCGGGCGTGACCTGGCCCTCGTCGACACCGAGCTGCTGGACGAGAATCTGCTTGACCTGGTCGAGGACTTCTTCGCGCGTCGCCAACGTGCCTCCATGGGTAGAGCGGTGTGCGGCCGGGCGAGCGTAGCACGCGCACCCGTGGGTGGCTATTGCCCTTGGTCCGCCGATGCAGGTGAAACCTGTGCGTCTCTGCTGAGCGCTTCGCCGTGCTCGGCTTCGCGCGGCTCGGGGTGGACGCGGCGGGCGATGTCCTCGATCAGGCCCTCGCGGACGCCCCGCGCCGCATGGCGCAGGGCATTCGAGATGGCGACGGGGCCCGAGTCGCCGTGCGCCTTGACGGCGATGGCGCGGAGGCCGATCAGGTACGAGCCCCCGTACGTGTCGGGATTGACCTTGTCGCGCAGCGGCCGCAGCTTGGGCCGCAGCAGCAGGCCTCCCAGCTTGCCTTGCCAGGATGAGGTCGCGGCCTGGCGGATCTCGTCGAACAGCCACGCGCCCGTGCCCTCGAGCAGCTTCAGGACGACGTTCCCGGTGAACCCGTCCGTGACGACGACGTCGACCGCGCCGAGCGGCACGTCGCGCCCCTCGATGTTGCCTGCGAACAGGAGCCGGGCGTCGTCGGCCAGCAGCCGGTAGGAGTCGATCACGAGGCGGTTGCCCTTGCCCTCCTCGTGCCCGTTCGAGAGCAGGCCGACCCGCGGCTCGTGCACGCCGAGCACGCTGGCGGAGAACGCGCTGCCCATGTGGGCGAACTGGTGCAGCTGGTTGGGGCGGGGATCGGGCGTGGCGCCGATGTCGAGTACGACGATCGGCCCCTTCCAGGACGGCAGCGGCTTCACGATGGCCGGCCGCAGCACGCCCGGCAGCCGGCGCAGCTCCAGCAGACCGGCGGCCAGCACGGCTCCCGTCGGGCCTGCCGACACGGCCGCCTGCGCTCGCCCCTCGCGCACGAGCCGCATGCAGGTGACGACGGACGAATCGTCTCGCTCGCGCGCGGCCCGCGCCGGCTCCTCGTCATGGAGTATCAGCCCGGGAGCGTGCACCACCTCGATCTCGGGCACGTCGCGCACGAGCGGGTCGAGCACGGCGGACGGACCGCACACGAGCACGCGCAGGTCGCCATGCGCCACCGCGTGGCGCGCTCCCGCGACGATCGCGTCCGCGCCCCGGTCGCTGCCCATCGCGTCGAGCGCGACGGTGACCGTGGCGCTCACGTCCCGAGCGGCTCGATCTCGCGCCCCTTGTACGTCTTGCACGTGGGGCACATCCGATGTGCGCGGGTCGGCGACCCGCACTGCGGGCAGACTGCGACCGGAATCGCCAGCGGCA
This sequence comes from Actinomycetota bacterium, assembly GCA_030774435.1. GTDB lineage: Bacteria > Actinomycetota > Thermoleophilia > Gaiellales > JALYLC01 > JALYLC01. Next base: position 2,186 of record JALYLC010000789.1, on the reverse strand, counting down.
CGCCCTGGTAGCGGCGCTTGTCGCGGCGGGATTTCGAGGTCTTCTTCTTCGGGACGGGCATACTGCGCGGAAGCGTAGCGGACGGGCCGAGGGGCGGCTACAACAGCTCCCGCAGGCGCTCCCATCGCGCGTCCCTGGGCGGCTCGCAGCCGCACGCGACGACGTTGCGATCGGCGCCGCACTGCGGGCAGAGACCCGCGCAGTCCGGCGTGCAGCGGATCACGATCGGCAGCGCCAGGATCGCCGAGTCTGTCGCCCAGCGGTCGATATCGAGCAGCTCGCCCGCGAGGTACGGCGTCGTCTCCTCGTCGACCACCTCCGGGACGTCCGCCTGGTACTCCCGCGCCGTCACCGACAGCTCGGCGTGCGCCGGCTCGAGGCAGCGCTGGCACGGGCCGATGATCGCGACGTCGAAGGCGAGGTCGAAGAGCAGGCCACCGGGGAGCCGGGTGAGGCCGAGCCTCGCCTGCACTTCGGGCGGCTCGGCGTGGTACTCCTGGGCGCCCGCCGTGAACGGGGCGATGCTGGCGGTCACCTGCTCGCGGCGGTAGTCGCCGGGAGCGAGCCGCAATGTGCGCAGGTCGAGCTTCGTCATCTCACCCGCAGGCTAGAGGGCCGTCGCGCTACTCGTCGAGCTCGAGCGCGGAGGGCTCGTCCGAGCGCCGCTGCAGCTGCTCGCGTCCGCGCTGCACGGCGGTCAGGAACTTGCCCAGGTTGACCTCGAGCGTCGCCAGGATCTCGTCCGCGTAGTCCTCGGCGCCGAGGCGGACCTCGCGCTCGCGGCGCCGAGCCTCGCCCAGCAGGGAGCGGGCCTGCTGCTCGGCCTGGCGCACGACCTCCTGCTGCGAGGCCAGCTCGGCCGCGCGCTCGCGGGCCTCGGCCACCAGCCGCTCGGACTCGCGCTTGGCCTCGGCCAGCATCTCCTGGCGCTCCTTGACGATCCAGCGCGCCTGCTTGATCTCCTCGGGGATCGTGGCGCGCATCTGGTCGAGGATCTCCCAGATCTCCTCGCGGTCGATGCGGACCTGATCGGTCAGCGGCACCGCCTTCGCGCCGTGGACCAGCTCGTCGAGCTTGTCGATGAGGACGAGGACATCCATGCAGTCTCCTAGAGGGTGCGCCTCGCGAAGGCCTCGGCGACGACCGGCGGCACGAAATCCGCGATCGGGCCGTTGAAGGCCGCGAGCTCGCGCACGCCACTCGACGAGAGGAAGCTGTAACGGGGCGACGACATCAGGAAGACGGTCTCGATCTCCGGTGCGATGCGTTTATTGAGATGTGCCATTTGCAATTCCCATTCGAAGTCGGAGACGGCGCGCAGTCCCTTGACCAGTGCACACGCCCCCCACGCCCGCGCGTATTCGACGACGAGCGTCGAGAACCCTGCCACGAGCACGTTGGGGAAGGGCGCCAGCACCTCGGTCAGGAGCTCGAGCCGCTGCTCGATCGGGAAGAACGGCTCCTTGTGAGTCGGCTGCCGGACGACGCCGACGACGATGCGGTCGAACATGCCGGCGGCGCGCTCGATGATGTCGAGGTGGCCGTAGGTGACCGGATCGTACGTGCCCGGGCAGAGCGCAGTGCGGCCGTCGGCGGTCGACGGTGTGACGTCAGGGGCCATTGCGGAGGATCTGGATCGTCGAGGCGCCGTAGCGGCGGGGCGGGTCGGCGGGCAAGTCGAGCGGGAGCTCGAGGCCGTGCGCGCTCTCGATCACGATCAGCGCGGCGGGCGCGAGCACAGGGGGCAGAAGCTCGCCAAGCGCCGCAGCATAGCCCGCAGCGGCGTCATAGGGCGGATCAAGCAGCACGAGGTCGTAGCGCACGCCGCCACGGGCCTCGTCGCGCAGCACCCGCTTGAAGTCGGCCCGGCGCACCGCCGCGCGCCTTTCCAGCCCGAGCGCCTTGACGTTCGCGCGCAGGCACGCGATGCTCGCCGCCGCGACGTCGGCGAACAGGCACGTCGCCGCACCGCGCGAGAGCGCCTCGAAGCCGAGCGCGCCGGAGCCGGCGAAGAGGTCCAGCACCGCGGCGCCCGAAAGCGGTCCGATGCGCTGGAACAGCGCTTCGCGCACTCGCGCCGCCGTCGGACGCACGGCCCTGCCGCGCGGGGTCTTCAGAACACGCCCGCCGAGCTCCCCCGCGACGATCTTCACGCGCGCCCGATGCGCTCGACGAGTGCCCCGAAG
>JALYLC010000788.1 GCA_030774435.1 Actinomycetota bacterium | reverse complement strand
CTGGGTGAGCCCACGCAGTGGGCCCGGCGATACCTCCGTAGCCGCAGTCGTCATGCACGCCGTCGTCGGCTGCAAGCTCCGCGCGGTTCCACAGAGCGACGATGAAGCCGCCCGCTATGAAAGACATCCCGGCGGCATCAGACCCTGCGCCGGCCTTCCTGCCCAGCGGCTCGTAGACGAGCCGCTGATCGCGCTTGCCGACGGCGAGGCCGCTTGACCTCCCGCGCCGCCGAGCCGTAGCCGCATTGCGCGTCGAAACGGGCGCGGGCCCCGCTGCGTACTTTCCCACGCCGGGTCTGCGCCGCTCAGCCAATCGCGTGCTCCAGACCCGTGTAGGATGATCGGCGGCCTCAGCACGCAGGGAGGACCGACGAGATGTCGACCCCGATCAACCAGCCCGCTTCGTCTGCAGCAACCCTGACGGCCTACCGCGCTGCGGTCGTGCGCGACTTCGCCAGCCCGCTGACGGTCGAGCAGGTTCCCAAGCCTGCAATCGACTCGGGGCAGGTGCTCGTCCAGGTCGAAGCCTGCGGTCTCTGTCACACCGACATTCACGCCGCGCACGGCGACTGGCCAGTCAAGCCGTCGCCGCCGTTCATCCCCGGCCACGAGGGCGTCGGGATCGTCTCCGAGCTGGGGCCGGGCGTCAGCGAGGTCGCCGTCGGCGACCGCGTCGCTATGCCATGGCTCGGCTACGCCTGCGGCATCTGCGAGTACTGCGTAACGGGCTGGGAGACGCTCTGCCTCGAGCAGAAGAACATGGGCTACTCGATCGATGGGGCCTTCGGCGAGTACGCCAAGGCCTACGCGCGCTACGTCGTCAAGGTGCCCGAGGGGATCGACCCCCTCGACGCCGCGCCGCTCACCTGCGCCGGCCTGACCACATACAAGGCCGTCAAGGTTGCCGGGACGCGCTCGTCCGACATCGTCGCGGTGTTCGGCGTCGGCGGTCTCGGTCACCTGGCGATCCAGTACGCAGCGATTGCCGGCGGGCGCGTGGTCGCGGTCGACCTGATCGACGAGAAGCTCGCGCTCGCGCGCGAGCTCGGCGCCGAGTTCACCGTCAACGCCACGCACGAAGACCCGGTCGAGGCGATCCAGCGCCTCGGTGGCGCCGATCAGGCGATTGCGCTCGCCGTCTCGCCGCGCGCGTTCGAGCAGGCCTACGGATCGCTGCGTCGCCACGGCACGCTTGTGTTCGTCGCGCTGCCGGCCGACAACGAAGTCAAGCTGCCGATCTTCGAGACCGTGCTCAATGGCATCACGATCGTCGGCTCGATCGTAGGCACGCGCAGCGACCTGCGCGAGGTCTTCGAGCTGCACGCCGCCGGCAAGACCAAGGTGATCCGCGAGGTTCGGCCGCTCGCGCAGGTCAACGAGGCGATCGCCGACGTCGAAGCAGGACGCGTCGTGGCGCGGATCGTGCTCGAGCCCTGAACGGGCGCGGACTTCGAAGCCGGGCGGTGCGCGGTCGGCTACGGTGGCGTTCCGGCGGCGTTCGGGTTGCTGCCGGGTGCGTTCTGTTGCCGTTCGGCTGTGCGGTAGTAATCGCGCCAGATCAGGCGGTAGAGGGGTAGGTAGCGGGGGATCGAGCGTACGCCAGGGATGAAGGGGATGGCGACGAAGCCAAGGGAGAGGAGTGCCATGATCGCCCAGATCTGGGCGTCAGCGTTGTCTGACGTCGAGAATGGCGGGACCTGGTACCAGAAGGTGTAGAGCCAGAGCCAGGGTTGGCCGGGGTAGTTGCCGGTCTCGTTCATCATTCCCCACTGCTCGCCGAGCAGGTTCTGTTTTTCTGCGAGGCCGGAGAGGTAGCTGCCGTCGGCAAGGAAGAGCAGCGGCTTGGTGTAGTCGGTCTGGTAGAAGCGACTCGTTGAGATGAGCGCTCCGTCGAGCCCGCCGCTGCGGGCTTGCGCGAGGATGCCGGCCATGAGCGTCGCGACGGGGCCGTAGCGTCCGCTGGGCAGCACGGGCGCGCCGTTCTGGAAGGTGATGTGGGCGAGTGCCTTGGTGTAGGCGCCCGTCCAGCGGTGGTGCAACGTGTTCGGCGCGGCCTGATAGGTGGCCAGCGCGGCTGCGAGTTGCGGGTCGCTTTGGGCGGGGACGGAGAGCGGGTCGAGCACGAAGGCCTCGGTCGGGTCGATCGGGATGCGGACGCCGACGATTCGCTGCAGGGAGATGCCGCCGAGGATGTTCTGACCAGAGCCGCTGACGTGCGTGTACGGCGGCCCGTAGCCAGCGGTCCCGCTTGTCCCGTCGAGTTCGCCGAGCGCTGTGGCGAGGAAGTCCTGCGGCGCCGCGTTGGCCCAGCCCGCGACCGTGACCGGCTTCTCGTCGGGAGACGAAAACACGGCCGCGAGCACGACGGTCAGCAGCGCCACGGCGATGAGCGCGAACACGAACTCCTTGACGAGGTCGTAATGGCGCTTGGCGCCCGTCCATTCGAGCGCCGGGTCGGGCGCGAGCGGATACTCGGCGCTGCTCACCCGTGGTCACCGTCGTGCGGCCGGGCGGGCAGGGGCGGGACGACGCCACGGCGGCGGACGAGCAGGATGTGCCCGGCGATCAGCAGCGCGACGATCAGCGGCAACAGCACGATGTGCCACATCAGCATCTGACCGAAGTTGAGGACATTGAAGAAGGCACCGACACCCGAGGCGTTCAACCCGTCCTTGGCCTCCCCGCCGATCCACTGCGAGTCGAAGTTCTGCTGGCTGAGGTAGCCGGTGAAGGCCGCGCCGATCGAGACCAGGAACGAGACCGCGCCGGTGATCCAGGTCAGCGCGCGCCGACCCCGCCAGGCGGCCATGAAGAACTTGCCCCACAGGTGGGCGACCATGAAGAAGAAGAACAGCTCAGTGCTCCAGAGGTGCAGGCTGTTGACGAAATGGCCCACGCTCGAGACGTGCCACCAACTGGGACCGGCGAGCGCGAGCACCGCACCCGAGGCGAGCACGACGACGAACGCCGCCAGCGTGAGCACGCCGAACACATACACCCACGAGGACACGTAGACCGGCTGCGTCTCGGGCAGCAGCCGCTCGGGCGGCAGCGCGGCGACCGCGGCCTCTCGCACACGCCCGGTCCACGTACCGCCCTCGTCGGAAGCGCTCATCGGCGGTTCCGGCCACGCGGGAACGGCAGCGCGATCGCCAGCGCGAACACGACCAGCATGGCCACTATCACAACGAGGTTCGCGTCCGAGATCAGAAACCAGCCAGAGTGCAGGTAGTGCGGGCGCCCGCCAAGGTCGATCATGACCCCAACCCCAGCCCGGTCACGGTCGGCACGCGCGCATCACTCGCCACCGCAACCGCAGATTCCAGCGAAGCCGGACGCGACGCGTTCGCGGCGACCGCGACACCACACCATGAGCGACAGCGGAAACCCGCCTCGCCCTCGCTCACGAACAACCCGCACGCTTGCATGCCCAGCCTCCGTTGCTCCGTTGAGCATACGCCCCCGAACGGTGCGCAGCCACCTCTGGCTACTGATGGCCAAGAGTCGCCGTCAGCAGACCTTCGGCAACCATGGGTGTAGTGCCTTCAGCGTGCCCGTTGAGCCGATTCGCCGGCGCCAAGCGCGCGCACGAGTTGCCCGGATCGAAGTGCGGTCGATGCCCGTCGTCAGCTGCTCATAGAAGCGAGCGGCAATCTCGTCGACCGTCATGCCCGCGAACGCCGGAGGAATCAAGCTCTTGTAGATGCCCGTGGGCGAAAGGATCCGCATCCCCGTCTGCCGCGAGACGTCACGCAGCAGAAGCACTGCGCGGCCCACGCCCAGGCCTGTCCAGTCGACGAGAAGGTTCACGCCCTGCGCCCGGAGAACGTTCACGC
>JALYLC010000787.1 GCA_030774435.1 Actinomycetota bacterium | reverse complement strand
ACGGCGAACCCCGAGTTGGCCGGTCGCCTGTGGCAACGCGTCGACCGGGAGATCGTCGACCAGGCGCCGTGGGTGCCGCTTTCCAGCCCGAACCTCCTGAACGTGCTGTCGAGGCGCGCCGGCAATTTCCAGTTCAGCCCGATGTGGTCGATGCTGATCGACCAGCTCTGGGTGCGCTAGGCGCTGCAGCCAGGGTGGGGAGCTCGAGGCACCCTCGGCTGATGGATACGGAGCGGCCAGGGCGGCGCCGATGCCTTTGGACGATGAAGAACGCCTCTGCATTCCGAAAGACGCATTCCGCATGATGCTCGAGGAAGAGCCTGCGGGCGATAGCGAGCGGTCCGCGGCTCTCGATGGCTGGGTCGCTGCATTCGAACGCGAGATGGAGCAGAGCGGCGACTTCGCCAAGAGCATCGCAGCGATGAAGGCGCACGGATGTTTCGACGTACGCGCGGTCGTCGAGCGTTGGATCCTGGCGAACCCGACCGGCGACGTAACCCTGGCGCAGGTGCAGCGAGCGCCGAAGGAACCCGTGCCGCTGCGCCTCGTACTCGAGGAAGCCCCTGCGCTTGAAGAAGCCGCCGCGCCGCCGGAGCCACCATTGGAGGAGGAGCCGACGTCGCCGAGGCCCGAGGCCGCGTCGTCGCCCGACGTTGCGTATTTCCGCAGTTTGTTGCAAGGCGGAATCGAGCGCGCGCAGATCGACGCGGCCTTCCCAGGGTTCCGGCTCGTGATCGACGAGGCGGTCGGCCAGTACGAGGCGGCGGCGCCGATTCTCAGCGACGTTCCCGCAGCCCCGTCTCGCGAGGACCTCAATGACGAGATCCGTGGCATGCGGCAAAAGCTCCAGGGGTCCGGGACACGCGGCCGGCGGCGCTGGCGCGCGCGCGGCTGACGGTCACCTGACGAGGAATGTGAGCGCTGCTGAGCACGTGACGTCGTTGCGGCTTGCCAACAAAGTCGCGGTTCGAGCTCCGCGAGCTCCGGGGTCGAGTGGGCTCTTAACTCGGATGTAACCGTAGCGCGCTACCTTGAAAGCGTGAGCACGAACGTACCCGGGCACGAACCGCTCTTCCCGCCGCGGCCTCCGCAGGAGCCCGGCTTCGACGAACGGCCGATCCACCCGCAGGGCTCCCTGCGCATGTGGGCGCGCCGCGTCTTCGGGCCGATCGCTGCGGCGCTCGTGCTCGGCTTCCAGTGGCTGCTCAAGCTGAAATTCCTGTTCCTCGCTCTGGCGAAGTTCAGTTTCGTCACCACGGCGCTGACGATGGTCGTCTCCGTCGGTGCGTACACGCTGCTCTGGGGGTGGCCCTTCGCGGCGCTCTTCGTCCTACTGCTCTTCGTGCACGAGCTCGGGCATGCGCTGTGGCTGCGCAAGGAGGGCATTCCGGCCGGCATGCCGGTTTTCATCCCGTTCCTCGGCGCTGTGATCGGCATGAAGGGGATGCCGCGCGACGCCTATGTCGAGGCCAAGGTCGGGCTCGCCGGCCCCGTGCTCGGCACGCTCGGCGCGGCAGTCGTGCTCGGGCTCGGGGAGTTCACCAACTCCGACCTGCTGCGCGCGGCGGGCCACACGGGCTTCCTGCTCAACCTCTTCAACCTCTTGCCGATCGTGCCGCTCGACGGCGGGCGGGCGATGGCCGCCATCCACCCCGCACTCTGGATCGCGGGCATTGCCGGCCTGGCCGCGCTGCTGATCGTGGCGCCCAACGCGCTGCTGATCCTGATCCTGTTCTTCGCCGCGCGCGAGGCCTGGACGCGCTACCGCTCGCGCGGCGAGGCCGCCGCGGCGAGTTACTACACCGTCCCGGCGTCGCGGCGCGTGCTGATCGCCGTCGTCTACGTCGGCGTGGCCGCCGTCTGCGTGCTCGGCATGCGCGCGGGCTACGTCACCACGTAACGGGGGTGCTCCATGGCGGCACCGGCTCGTACCTCGACCAGCTGGCTTGCACCGCTCTGGCAGGCATCTGAAGCCACGGCCGACGCAGGGCTACGTCGATCTTCAACGGGTGGAGGCGCAGTGCGCGCCTCCACCCGTGTCCACCCCTGAACACGGCAGGTAAGACTCACGCGCGCGCCGCCGGACGAGATTTCCTTGTCTGCTACGCGCTCCGACGTCTTCACTCGCGAGTTCGACCAGGAGCGGGTCACCGGGAAATGAACGTGTGAACGGGGAAGAACTCGGGCGGCTCTTCGATACCGACCTCGCGGGGAATCGAGCCCATCGCTTCGTTGAAGCGTTCGACTGCCTCCTCGGACTCGAAGACGTCGACGACGCAGAAGCCGTTCCTACCTTGGCCTGCGACATGAAACAAGAGGCCCTCGAAAGGGAGATCAGCGGGCGACTCGAGACGGCTCTTCCCATTCGTCAGCCTGCAGACGACCTCTTCGTATCTCTCCTGAGTCAGGCTCGGGACCTGGTGTACCGCCATGATCAGCACTGCCACCTCCTTCGGGGAGCCTGGACAAACCTCTGCCTGCGACAGGAGCGATGACCATAGCCTCGGCGCGGCTCGCTGGGATCTCTCGGAAGGCGCGTCCGGTGAGACCGCCGCGGTCGACCACGCCGCGCGGCTGACGCTCGCTCCGCGGCCCATCAAGACGTGATTCGCGTCGCCATACGGCACGCCGGCGAGTCTTCGATGGTTCTTAGCTGTGCCGGATGCCCCGCTTATGCCGTGCGTCGAGAGTCGTTGTACCTCAACACCGAGGCAACGACGACACAGGAGGTCCATCGTGGTCAAGTCCACGAAAATGCGAGCCCGCCGTTGGGTGGCAACGACCGGAGCCGTGTTGGCTCTCGGGGTCGGTACTGCCGCCATTGCGAACGCGGCAACGAGCCCGTCGGCGGCGACGACCACGACGGCGACGGCTGTGAACGCCGCGAGTACCACCCCGGCCAATGGACCCGATCCGGCGACCGTCGCTCATGGGCCGGGCGAGACGCTGCTCACCGGCGGCGACCTGGCGAAGGCGACCGCCGCTGCGCAGGGAGCGGTACCCGGCGGCACGATCATTCGCGTCGAGACCGATTCGGGCGGCGCGACCTACGAGGCGCACGTGAAGAAGGCCGACGGCACGACCGTGACCATCAAGCTCGATGCCGCATTCAACGTAACGGCGACTCAGTCGGGCTTCGGCAGCTAGACAGCGGCCTCGCTGCGGCGAGGCGCGCGCGAGCAGGGGCTCCCGCGGCTCACTGCGGGAGCCCCTGGCGCGCGGCCCGCGTGCTCTAACGTGCCGGCGAGTCGCCGGCACGAGTGCAGGAGAGTGGGGTCGAGCTGATGGCAGGGAGAGCCGCTGTGGATGCCGGCGAGGTGCACTCGTGGCTCGAGTCGCGCGCCGAGGACATGGCGGAGCTGGTCGAGTCGCTCGTCGCGATCGACAGCGAGAACCCGCCGGGTCGCGGGCTGGGCCGCTGCGGCCGCCTGCTCCGGGACGCGATGATCGGCCTCGATCTCTCGCCCGAGCTGATCGAGTTGCCGGCCGGCCCTGGGGGCCTGGAGGAGCCGTGCGTCGTTCGCGGCGCGGTGGGTGAACGCGGGAGGACGGTCTACTTCCACGGGCATTTCGACGTTGTCCCGGCGCAGTCGCGTGAGCAGTTCCGGCCGCAGCGCTCGAACGGCAGGATCGTCGGACGCGGTAGCGCCGACATGAAGGGCGGGCTCGTGAGCATGCTCTACGGCGCTGCCGCGGCGCGCGATCTCGGCCTGCTCGGCGCGCACAGGATCGTCTTGCACTTCGTGTGTGACGAGGAGACCGGCAGCGTCGCCGGCTCCGGCTACCTGCGCGAGGCCGGAATGATCGACAGCGGCGCGCTCGCGATGATCACTGCGGAGCCGACCGGCGGCGTCGTCTGGCACGCAAGCCGCGGCGCGATCACGCTGCGCGTAGCAGTGGAAGGCCAGCCGGCGCATGTCGGGCAAGCGCATCTCGGTGTCAACGCGTTCGAGCAGATGGTGCAGATCGCCGAGCCGCTCTCCGACCTCGCGCACGAGCTGCTCGCGCGTCGCACCGACTATCCCCTGGAGAGCGAGGAGGCGCGCGGCTCGATGCTCGTCGTGGGTGGCGCATCGGGGAGCGGCGCGAACTTCAACGTCGTGCCCGGCGCGGCGTGGTTTTCGGTTGACCGCCGCTTCAACCCCGAGGAAGACCTCGCCGAGGAAGTCACCCGCCTGACGACGACGATCAACCAGGCGGCCGCGCGCATCGACGCCCGGGTCAGCATCGAGATCTTCCAGCAGCAGCCGTCCGCCGGCACGAGCGCGGATCACCCCGCCGCCCTCGCGCTTGCGCGCTGCGTCGAGACCGTCGAGGGCGAGCCGCCGCGCTTCGAGCTCTGCCCCGGCGTGCTGGAGACGCGCTGGTACGCCCAGCTGGGCATTCCAGCCTTTGCGTACGGTGCCGGGCGCCTCGACGTATCCCACGGCCCCGACGAGTACATCGACGAGGCCGCGATGCGCCGCTGCGCTGCGGTGTACGCGTTGTTCGCGAGCGAGGGTCGGCAGTGACTGAGCAGCTCGAAGACATGGAGCGCCTCGCGCAGCGCGTCAGGTCTGCCTTGGACGCGGCCGATCTCTCGGCGTTCGGTGAGCTGCTCGACCCGAACGTGCGCTGGGGGGCGCCCGGCGATCCATCTCCGATGTGCCGGAACCGGGCGCAGGTTCTGAGCTGGTATCAGGGTGGGCGGAATGCTGGAGTGCGAGCGCGGGTGTCCGAGGTAACGGTGGTCGGCGATCGGACGATCCTCGTCGGCCTGAGGGTTGTTCGCAACGCAGCTCCGCTCGAGAGCGGGGTCGAGTCGGAGCGCTGGCAGGTTCTGACCGTGGGGGACGGGCGAGTCGTCGACATCGTGGGCTTCGACGAGCGAAGCGACGCGGTTGCTTGCGCCGGCCAGAGTCTCGATCCGAGCGGGTCGGGGTGGGCAAGCCCTCGGTTGCCGCGCAATCTCGTCGAGGCCATCAGTCGGGAGCACGACGAACAACGACGCGCGTGGGTGACGACGCTACCCGGGGTCATCGAACAGCTCGAGCGGCACTGGTCGCTGCGCGTGGGCGAGCCGTTCCAACCCGGTGGTCAGACAGCCTGGGTCGCCCCTGCCCGCGGGGAGGCCGGTGGCGAGGCGGTGCTCAAGCTCGCCTGGCGCCATCGTGAAGCCGAGCACGAGGCCGACGCGCTGCGCGCCTGGAACGGGCAAGGCGCCGTTCTCTTGCATGCGGCCGAGGCTCTCGACGGCACGATTGCGCTCTTGCTCGAGCGCTGCACCCCGGGCAGCACGCTCGCGTCCCGGCCCGAACCCGAGCAGGACACCGTGGTCGCGTCGCTGCTGCCGCGGCTCTGGCGCGAACCGGCGCCAGGGCACCCGTTCCGCCCGCTGCAGCAGATGTGCGATGTCTGGGCAGACGAGTTCGAGCGGAAGGCCGCAGCCGGACCGATGAGCCTCGACCCTGGCCTGGCGCGTGAGGGCATCGCGCTGTTTCGTGCGCTGCCTGCGACAGCCGAGCGGAACGTCTTGCTGTGCACGGACATGCATGCGGAGAACGTGCTGGCGGCGCAGCGCGAACCCTGGCTGGCGATCGATCCCAAGCCCTACGTCGGAGATCCCACGTACGACGCGCTGCAACATCTCCTCAACTGCGACCAGCGCTTGCACGCCGACCCCGGCGGTCTCGCCTCGCGCATGGCCGAGCTGCTCGGGCTCGACACCGAGCGCCTCCTGCTCTGGCTCTTCGCTCGCTGCGTCCAGGAATCGCTGGACTGGCCCGCCCTGGCCGACGTCGCCCGCAGAGTCGCACCAGGGTGAGCTCCCACGGCGACGCGAGACCTATGGCGCAAGTACACGGAACGCCGACCACGGAATCGCGCTGAGCATGTCGCGAGTGATGCTGGAGTCCCAGGCGGCGGTCGTGCCGTCCTCGAGGAAGACCTTCGACGAGCCGGAGTGGTCGACGACGTACATCCCGTACCGCTGCAGCGCCTGGGCGATCACGACGGCGGCCGGGGAGAGGCCCCAGGAGGTGAACGTAGCGCTGGTCAGCGACGGGTCTAGCTGGATGCGCGAGCCCTCCGGCACGTCGACGCCGACCACGCCGCCGAACGCACCGCCGTCGGATTTCGACGCCGGGTACACGAACTCGCTCGATGGGGAGTCGTAGGCGAACGCGAGCGCGTGGTCGATGTGGCCCTGCGCGATCTCGCACGGGCGCACGAGGCCCGCGAGATACGGCGTGCCGTCGCCGCGGCCGGCCAGACCATCGGCAAAGCGCCCGTTGTAGCCCGTGCCCGTGTGATAGCGGTAGCCGTTGGAGGCGGTGTAGTTGCCATTGCTGTCCACCGCGAACTGCCAGAACCCGTATTCGATGCCTCTCGCCTGGTCGAGCAGGATGATCTGGCCGTCGCTGCCGTCGCTACCGATCGCGCCGAAGGGCACAGGCACCTGGACGGACCAGGGCGAGTCGTGTCCCACTCGCGAGTTGTCGCCCGAATCGTAGGTGGAGAAGTAGCCCGACCCCGTGACCGTGACGTGCGGGGTGCTGCTGTCGAAGCTGTAGACGGGGATCGTGTACTGGGCCGGATCCGAGGTCAGCGCTTGCCGGTTGTCGCTGATCGCCTGTACGTAGACGGCCGACTTCGGGTCAACGGGCGCGCCGGCCGCGATCGGGGTGTCCCAAGGGCTCGCCCTGTCGTACGGGGGCGCGCATGACGTCGTCGGGGCCGGGGGGGACGTCGTCGGAGGCGGGGGCACTATCGCCGGGGGTACGCTGTTGGAGACCCTGATCGATCGCGCCGCGCTCCAATGCTTGCGTCTCCGGGTGACAGCGGCGACCTTGAGCCTGTGCGAGCCGTTTGCCAGCTTGGTGCTGTCGAGCGAGATACGGTAGGGCGCGGAAGAATCGCGCCCAACGAGCCGCGAGTCGACGAAGAACCTGACGGACACGACCGAGATGCCCGAAACGGAGACCTTCCAGACGGCCCGGCCGGAGAGCGTGGAGCGCGGCGGTGGGGACGTGATCCTCACGGTCGGCGGGCGCTTCGCGCGCTTCTCATGAGGGCGATGGGCCAGGGCGGGGGAGGGCAGTGCCGCGACGGACAGGGTCACGACGAGGGCCAGCGCGCACACGCCCGCAGGGATGAAGCGTGGGACGCCGCCGGAAATGATGCTCGATTGCACTAGGTTCCTCCGAAGACTCGAAATCCCGGCAGGCAGGAGGCCCGGCCTGGTTCGGACCGCGGAAAGCGAGCCGTCGTTCGCTTGCTCCGAACGCATCGCCTGACGTGGTCGTGCGTACTTTCCGGGTATCGGCAAGAATGACCTGATCCGTAGCAGCTCCCACGGGCGGACTACCGGCATTCCGCCAACTTCGTGCAGATTCGAGGAGTTCGTTTTGAAGGTCCTCCCTTCGCATCTCCGGCGCGGACGCACCGTCGCCCCGTGGTCGTCCGGGCACCGCGGGCAATCTCGAGGGGGCTTGACATCAGGGCACGGCCTGCGCGAACCTGGCCCATGAGCAACCTCGCGGCGGCCTCGACTGTTGCGTTCGTCGCCTCCGCGCGCGCTTACTGAACGATGACCGGCGGAGCCTACCCGGGCGCGCGCGTCGGCCGCTTTCGTCTCGAGCGGCCCGCTGGCCAGGGACGGCGACCAGGCGTCTGGCGCGGTCGCGACATCAGGAGCGGTCAGCCCGTCGCCGTCGAGGTCCTCGACGGCTGGCCCGGCCGCGACCAGTCCGCGTGTGCGAGCTTCGGCGAGCGCCTGGCTGCGATCACTCAGCTGCGGCACGCCTCGATTGCGGCGGTGCTCGACTACGGGTTCGAAGACGAGACCGCGTACGTGGTGTCCGCGTGGGTCGGATCGACGACGCTCGCGAGTCTCGCGCCGCGGCAGGCACCGCGACCATCGAGCGTGCGCCTCACTCTCGGCACGCTCGCCTCGGCGCTCGCTACGGCACATGATGCGGGGGTCCCCCATCTCGATGTGCGGCCCGGCAGTGTCGCGCTCGATCCGCGGCACGGACCTCAGTTGACTCACTTCCTGCCTTCCGGCCCGCCGTTGTGCCGCGAGGTGGCACGACTGGTCGGCGCACCGCCTGCGTCCTGGTCGCCGGAGCTGTTGAGCGCGGGGACGGCCGACGCGCCAGCGGACGCCTACGGCCTCGGACTCCTCCTCTACGAACTCGTCGCCGGCGCTCACGCCGCCGCGGGCGTTCGCGAGAGTCAGGCACCGCGCCGCCTCGATGAAGACCTGCCGCCGCTCGCCGCGGCCGCTCCGCCCCTCGCATGGACGGACACGGCACTCTGCGCGCTCTGCGACGAGCTGATGGGCCGCAACCCGCGGACGCGCCCCACGCTTGCGGAGTCTGCCGAGCGGCTGCTCGCACCCCTCGGCCGTGCACCCGTCCGCCGGCGCGCGCTTGCCGTGCGCGCGGCCGAGCCTGGCCCGCGCCCCGTCCAGCCCGTGCGTGCTGAGTCTCGGGTGACCCCGGTGCGGGCGAAGGCCGGCGGCCGCGAGCGCCAGTCATCGCCGCCACCACGGAGTGCGGGAGCTCAACCTCGCCCTCGCGTGCGCGCGCCTGAGACTCAGGAAGATGAGACCCATGACCGTCGCCGACCGGCGACAGCGCTCGGCCTTCTGGGCACAGTCTGCGTGCTGGCCTTGATCCTCGTGCGGGCCTTACGGGACTCTCGACGTGACCCAGCGACCCGCGTCAAGGCGACGCATCCGTGAGGCCGTGCTCGCCGCCGTCGCCCCGGCGGCGCTGACCATACGCGCCGTGAGCGCGCCGGCGCTGTCGAATCAACCCGGCTCGTTGCCGCTTGCACGCAACTTGCGGCGCGCCCTGGCGCGATGGCTGCGCACCGTCGCCGGGGAAACGGAGAGCCTCGCCGCCACTTCGGTCGTTTCCCGGCCTTCGGCGAGGAGAGCCACGACCTGCCACTCCCGCGTCGAGAGCGGGGAACCGGTGTTGCTGAGCACCTTCTTCCAGGTCGGGCTGGAGTCTTCGAACAGGGCGATCACGCGCGCCATCACTGCGCGAGGCATGGCAGCCTTGCCGTGGAATGCGTCCCAGAGTGCGTACGACAGCCGGTGCATAGGGGCATCCCTGAGCAGGAATCCCGATGCACCCGCACGTAGGGCTGCGACAACGACGCGATCCTCGGACTCGCCGGCCAGCATGACGATCTTCGCTTCGGGTAGGCGGGCGTGGATTTCGGAGGCAGCCGCGATGCCGCCGCCCGGCATGTCGACGTCGAGCAGGCAGACCATTGGCTGCTGAGCGAGGGCCTGTGCCACCGCGCTCGGGGCATCCACCGCCTCCGCGCAAACAGAGAAGCGAGGATCCCCCGCGACCAGCTCTCTCGTGCGTGCACGCGAAACCGGATCGGAGTCTCCGATCAGGACTGTGACCACCTGGTTAACGTCGAGATTTGCAGCGATTTAGCTACCCTAAGCCATTAATCGCCCCCAGGCAAGCCACCGGCGGGTGGGGTGGCTTGCTTGCAAAGACTTGCACGCAAGGCATCCGTGGGTGGGGTGGCTTGCGTGCAAAGACTTGCACGCCCGCAAACCTTGTCATACCTCCGGAAAGGCATAAGCTCATGCCTCGCGCTTCGACGGCCCAGGCGGTCCAGGCGACGCGGTGAATAGTCAGGATGGCCGGGGGGTCAAATGTTGGCGTCGGTTGGTCGCCTTGTGCGCCCATACGCTCGAAAGCAAGCCGCACCGCTTGTCACATCGCGTTCGACGAACGCGGATTTGCCGTTGCCCATATGTGTGGAAGTCCACGACCTCCACATCGAGCTCTATCGGAGCCGGCGCAGCGGGCGCCCGCTCGCCCTGGTGAGCGCACCCGTGCGCACCGCGGACATCCCGTCCGTCCGGCGCGAGCTCCGGGCCACCGACCGCCTCTGGCACGACCAACGCAACGGGTACCTGCTGCTTCCCGAGTCTGACCGGGACAGCGCAGAACGACTTGTCGCCCGCTTGCTGCAGCTGGGTCTCGTTTCGGCCGGAACCACTCGGATCGCGGTATTCCCCGACGACGCGCTGACGAGCGAATCTCTCTTGTCCGCAATCGCGAGCGAGTCCGGCGGGGCCGCCATCCCGGCGCCACAGGCCGTCGACGAAGGACGGCGGGCCTCGGACAGGGAGCCGGCGGCAAGCCGGGCGTCCTAGATGCCGCGCCACCAGCGAAGGGGAGTGCGCGCGGCCAAGCGGGGCTTCGACCTGACTCTCGCCGTCATCCTGCTGCCGCTCGTCTTGCCTGTGCTCGCTATCTGCGCCATCGGCATCTTCCTGGAGTCGCCGGGAGCGGTGATGTTCACCCAATTGAGGACCGGACGGCACGGTCATCGGTTTCGCATGTTCAAGTTCCGAACCATGGTGACGAACGCCGAGGAGCTCAAGGCCTCCCTGCAGCATCTCAACATCCTCCCGCCGCCCGATTTCAAGATCATCGACGACCCTCGGATCACGAGGGTCGGGAGGATCCTTCGCAAGTCCAGCCTCGATGAGCTCCCCCAGATCATCAACGTGCTCAGGGGCGAAATGTCGTTCGTGGGCCCGCGGCCGACCTCCTTCGCGGCTTCGACGTACGACGTCTGGCATACCGAGCGGCTCGAGGTCAACCCGGGGATCACGGGGCTGTGGCAGGTTCACGGCCGCAACCGGATGACCTTCGACGAGCGGCTTCGGCTCGACATCGAATACGTGAGGACCTCCTCCATGGGCCTCGACCTCAAGATCATCGCCCGCACCGTGATCTCCGCATTCTCGACGCCAGGAGCCTGAACATGTTTCCCGGATCCCCGGGGCGGATGCCGCGCCGTCTGCTCTTCCTCGTCGGCGCCCTCGCCGCAGGGCTCGCGGGGACATTCGCATTGTCGTCGCATTCCGCACGAGGCGACACGCCCAATCCGATCGTCGCCGAGAACCAGCAGCCCGGGACCACGGCCTGGAAGCTCGGGCAGAGCCCATACCTCATCGGCACGGACGCCGTCGGGCAGATCAAGGGATATGCATCTGCCACCAGCGTGAACGTCGGCTCCGACATCACGTTCAAGGTGAGTGTCAATCCAGCGCAGCCCTACAGCATTGCCGTCTATCGCATGGGCTGTTATCCAGACGCGGCCGGGAACTGTCTCGGTGGGCGCCTCATGCAGCAGCTGGGTCCGTTCGACGGCATCCAGCAGCCTGCCTGCAACGTGGACGGGCCAGGGGGCGGCAACACGGGCCTGACCCAATGCAACTGGACGGGCTCGACCTTCACCATTCCGACGACCTGGACGAGCGGTATCTACCTCGCGGTGCTGACGAACTCGAGCAACTACCAGAACGACATCGAGTTCGTGGTGCGCGATGACGCGCGGCATGCGGCATTGCTGTACCAGCAGCCGGTAGCGACGTACGAGGCGTACAACAACTGGCCGCACTACGGCTCCGGGGACACTCGTAACGGCAAGAGCCTCTACGATTCGAGCAGCGGGGGTCCTGATACCGTCGCGGGAGCCGGCCGGACGCGCGCTGTCAAGGTCTCGTTCGACCGGCCCTTCGCCGACACAGGTGCCAACGAACTCGTCGACGCCAACGGCTGGAGCTGGGAGCTGTACTTCGTCCAGTGGATGGAGAAGGCCGGATACGACGTGAGCTACTCCACGAGCGTCGACACACAGACCAGCGGTCAGCGCCTCCTGAACTCCAAGGGGTTCCTCTCGGTCGGCCACGACGAATACTGGTCGAAGCAGATGTTCGACGCCGCAGAGGCCGCGCGCAATGCCGGCGTGAACCTCGGGTTCTTCGGCGGCAACGACGTCTACTGGCAGATCCGCTACGAAGCGTCGTCGAGCGGCGACCCGAACCGGGTGATCGTCAGCTACAAGAACAGCCCGAACAACACCTATTCGACCAACGATCCGGTCTCGGACCCCACCCTGAGCACTGTCCGCTTCCAGGACCCGCCGGTGAACCGTCCGGCGCAGTCCCTACTCGGTCTCAGCTTCGCCGGGAGCACGGAACGGTCGACGCTCAACACGCCCTATGTGGTACAGAACGCCGACAGCTGGGCTTACGCAGGTAGCGGCTTCGCGAACGGCTCGACGGTGCCCGGCACCGTTGGCTACGAGGCGGACGGATACAACTGCCACTATCCGATGCCGAGTGCCACGAGCTTCTCGCTGCTCTCCAGCTCGCCCATGGTCGACTCCGATGGCTATACGGATTCGACGAATTCGGCGCTGTATCAGGCGCCCAGCGGTGCCTGGGTATTTTACGCCGGCACCATGTCCTGGAGTTGGGCGCTGGGCCGCGATGGCTTCGTCGACGGCCGCTTGCAGCGCACGACCGTAAACCTCCTCGACGCCATCTCGGGCGCGACCACGCCATCTGGCGGCGGGGTCACTGTCCCCGACTGCGGCAATCACAAGGTGATGACCTTCGAGGACGGAACACTGACCGGAGCGAACGGTGCAGACAGGGTCGTCGGCCCGGCGAACGTCCGGATCGAGACGGCGACTCCCATCACCGGGGGTAATTCGGCGCGGATCACGAACGCCGCCAACTCCTACCTCGACCAGCACGTCGGACCGGTCGACGACCTCACCGTCGCATTCAGTCTGCGACTCAACGCTCTGCCTGCCGCGGACGCGCGACCGATCATGATCTCGAGCCTGCTCGCCACCGTGGGCAACCTCGTCGTCCGATCGACCGGGCAGGTCTGCCTCAGATATGGCAACAGCTGGGCGGGCGGATCGATCTCGTCCGCGTGCAGCACGGCAACCCTCACGCCGGGCGCGACGTACACGCTCGGGCTCCGCGAGGTCCGGGGCACCGGCGCCGACGGCGTGCTCGAGGCATACCTCGCCAGCGGCACTACCGCTCTCGGCGCGCCGTTCCTGCGGATGACGACGGGCTCGTGGACCACGCGCGCCGACAGGGTCAGCCTCGGCTCGACGAACGGAAATGCCCTCGACGCGGTCATCGACGACGTCGTGATCAACGGCGTCGAGCTGACCACGCCCGCGACGCCCGTCGGCCTCGCCGCCACCGCGCTGACGACGAGCAACGAAATCGACCTGAGCTGGAGCGACGCGGCCACCAACGAGACGAGCTACGTCGTCGAACGCAGCACCGACCCCAGTTTCCCGCAGAGCGGCACGACGAGCTACAGGCTGCCGGCGGACTCGACGAGCTACCGTGATCTCACGGTCAACAGTGGGGTGAGCTACTCGTACAGGGTGAAGGCGGTCAACGCGGCGGGGACGTCCGACACCGCCACCGACTTGGGCAGCTCCGGCTACAGCAACATCGTGTCGATCACGGCCCGGCCAGGACCGCCCGCAACGCCGACCGGTCTATCGCCCACCTTCATATCGCGTACGCAGACGCGGCTCGACTGGACCGACAACTCGAGCGACGAGACCGGCTTCGTGATCGAGCGCAGCAGCTCGGGGAGCTTCGCAGACGCCGTCGTCGCCACCGTGCCGCCCAACACGACCTCGTACACCGACACGCTCCCGAGCGAGGGACCGGCGTCCTATCGCGTCGCCGCAGTCAACGGGGCGGTGCGGTCGGCATACACCGCCGTCGTGACCGGTCCGCGAATCAAGGACCTCACCTTCGAGGACGGCACGGCGAGCCTCGTCAACGCGCTGACAGGTGCGACGACGAATGCGAACAACGGCATGGTCCAGGAAGTCGCGAATCCGATCAAGGGCACATACTCGGCGCGCGTGCCCAACCGCAACAACACCTACCTCGAGCAGACGTTCGCCGGGGCGGATGACATCTACGCCTCGTTCTACCTCCGGCTTGCTGCGGTCCCGACGGCCGACATGCGCATCGCGCAGGTCATCGTCAGCGGCGGCGGGACACAGGCGAACCTCTTGGTGCGCAGCAACGGCACGCTGTGCCTCAAGTACAACACGACGTGGAGCGGCAGTGCGGGAACCACCGCCTCGGCCTGCACTGCGAGTGCGCTGCTGCCTGCAACCGTGTATCGCGTCGGGATTCATCAGAGGCGCGGAGACGGCACGAATCCTGCCGTGGTGGAAGCGTGGCTTGCCCAGGGGGACAGCGCCTTCCCGTCCTCTCCCTTCACGGCCTCCTCGATTGCTCCGTCGTCGGCGGCGTACTGGCAGCTCAGGGCCACCTCCGTCCGTATCGGGGCATCATTGACGAGCGGCGCGCTCGACGCGACCTTCGACGACATCAAGCTCGACACGGCTTTCTTGCCGAGCTCGAGCGGGTCCACGGGTCCCGCTGATCCGACGGGCCTGAGAGCCACCTACGTCTCTCCCACGTCGACCACACTCACGTGGACGGACAACGCGACCGACGAGACGGGATACCGCTTGGAGCGCAGCGCGACCGGGACGTTCCAGGACGCCGTCGTCGTGTCGCTTCCGGCCAACGCCACCTCGTACACCGATACGCCCACCACGGAAGGGCCGCAGTCGTACCGCGTGGCTGCGGTGCGCGGCAGTAGCACCTCGTCGTACACGAACGTAGTCGCGAACTCGCGCATCAAGGACATCACGTTCGAGGACGGCACGCCGACGCTCGTCAACCCGCTCACCGGCGCGAGCCTCAACGCGAACAACGGCGTCGTCCAGGAAGTCGCGAGTCCGATCAAGGGCACGTACTCGGCGCGGGTGCCGAACCGAAACAACGCCTATCTCGAGCAGCAGTTCACCGGGCTCGACGACGTGTACGTGACGTTCTACCTCCGGATCGCCGCACCTCTGCCGCCCGCCGACATGCGCCTGGCGCAGGTGCTCGTCACCGGTGGCGGGACGCAGGCCAACCTCTGGCTGCGCACGAACGGCCAGCTCTGTCTCAAGTACAACGCGACGTGGAGCGGTGGGACGACGGCGACGGCCTGCGCGACGGGTGCGCTCCAGGTCGGCACTCTCTATCGGGTCGGGATCCACCAGAAGCGTGGCGACGGCACCAGCGCTGCCGTCGTGGAGTCGTTCCTGGCCGCGGGGGACACTGCGTTCCCGGCGGCGCCATTCGCCTCCAGTTCGCTGGCACCGACCGCGTCGGGCTACTGGCAGGGCCAGGCGACGGCTTTCCGCATCGGGGCGTCGCTGACTTCGAGCTCGCTCGACGCGACCTTCGACGACATCAAGATCGACTCGGCCTTCCTACCGAGCGCGAGCCCGTAGACGGCGTCGCGGACACCACCCAGAGCAGATACGTTCAGCGAACTCCCGGCCTCACGTAGGCTCAGACGAATGTCCTTCGACCGACCTTCGGCCACCTTGAGCGCGGCCGACACGCTTCGTGTGCCCCTCCCGCGGGGGCGGTCCGGACGGCGGAGCCGACGCCGGATCAGGCTCGGCCCGGCCTGGGCCGCCGCCCTGGCAGCCGGATGTGTTGCCGCGGCGCTGACGATCGCGCGCCACCCGACGTTCGGTTTCCTCGCCGTCGCAGGTGCTGCCGCCGCGTGCGTCGTGCTCATCCGTCCGAGGCTGGCCACTCCGCTCGTCGTCTTCCTTCTCGCATCGAATACCCCCGCGGTGCTCGTCAACCGGCACGGCGTGCCGGCTGCTGCTGCCGCGCTCGTTCCCTTCCTCTTGGTGTTGCCACTGATGTCGACGCTGCTGCGCCGCGAGCGGCTGATGGTGACGCCGGTCGCGCTGCTGCTCGCGCTGTATCTCGTCGTCCAGATCGTGGCCGGCCTGCAGGCGATCGACATGGGCATCGTCGAGAACCGCCTGCTGACCTTCGTCCTGGAGGGCCTGCTCACGCTGTTCTTGATCACGAACGTGGTGCGCACATACAAGACGCTGCGCGACGCCACGTGGGCGCTGGTCGCCGGTCTGGGCTTCCTGGGCATGGTCACTCTCGTCCAGTATCTGACCCACAGTTGGTACCGCACGTTCTTCGGCTTCGGTCAAGTGTCGTCCGACTACTTCTACGGCCTCGTCGACCAGCCGCGACTGCAGGGGCCGATTGGGGATCCCAACTATTTCGCGCAGGTCCTGCTCCTCGGCATCCCGCTGGGCTTTGCGCTCGCCGCGACGGCACGTTCATCGCGTGAGCGTGCGACGGCGCTCGCGGCCACGGGATGCATGTTCGCGGGCATCCTCTTCACGTACTCGCGCGGGGCGGTCGTCGCGTTCCTCCTCGCATTCGCACTCCTCGTGGCGCTGCGCCAGATAAAGGTGCGCTACGGGGTCGTCCTCGCGATTCTCCTGGTCGTCGTCGTTGCCACGGTGCCGAGCTACCGCTCGCGAGTCGAGTCTCTGACCAGCGTGGGTGGCGCCGGTGCCCAGGTCGGGACGACAGCGGCCAGCGACTCGTCCGTTGGGGGCCGGGTGACCGAGATGCACGCCGCGCTGCTCGTCTGGGCGGACCACCCGGTGTTCGGGGTCGGGCCTTCGCAGTTTCCTCTCTACTACCAGCGCTACGCGCTCGTCGTAGGCGGACAAGTGCACACCTCGGTCGCATACGGGCCGAGCAAGGGAAGTTCGCCAGGTCGCGTCACCCACGACCTCTTCCTCGGTATCGCCGCCGACCTGGGCGTCGTCGGCTTGATCGTATTCCTGAGCATCCTGGCGGTGACGCTGCGGGGCCTCTGGCGGCCGTGCTCGGACCGCGTCAACGTGTCGCCTGCGCTGGCTGCCGTCAACGCCGGGTATCTCGTTGCCATCGTCGCGTACATCGCTGCCGGCCTCTTCCTCGAGCTCGCCTACGAGCGATACTTCTGGCTGATTCTCGCGCTCGCGTGCTCGGCCGTCCGCGTTGCCGGAATTGCTTCCGCGCAGACGGCGGTTGCGAATAATGGGCGGGCCGCAGCCGAGCCACGCTAGGATGCGCGGCGCCGGTCGAGTTCCGCTGCGAAGAACGCGACAATCCGGTCGAGCTGCGCCTCAGTCGTCTGGGACCTCGCATTCGCCAGCCCTCGTTCGATCAGTTGCCGGCGGAGTGAAGGATCGCGACTGATGCGCGTGAGGGCGTCGGCCGCTGCGTCGGCATCTCGCGGCGGCACCAGCAGTGCGCTGCCGTCGACCCCGACGGCCGAGGCTACGCCGCCGACGGCGGTCGCCACGACCGGCACCCCCGCGGCTTGCGCCTCGATGAGCACCTGCGGCAAGCCTTCGGTGAGAGAGACGTGCAGGAAGACGTCATGTCGCCCATAGAGCGAACGCAGGGCCTCGCCTTGGGCGACATAGCCAACCAGGTCGATCGCGTCGAAGAGGCCCGCAGCGGCCGCGCGTCGCGCAAGCTCGGCCGCAAGCGCGCCGTCGCCGGCGACCGTCATGCACCAGCGTGAATCGCGTCGCCGCAGTCGCTGCAGCACGTCGACGAGGAGTAGAGGGTTCTTCTCGGGGTCGAGGCGACCGACGCTGAGAATCTGCCACTTCTCTCCCCAGTCGATACGTGCCTGCGGCGGCTCGATGAGATCGGCCGCGCTTACCAGCGAGAAACCCGTCGAAAGCACCGGGGCCTGTCCGGACGAGTAGGCTGCCGCAAGCGTCTCGCCTACCGCCACTGTAGGCGCGCTACGACTGAGTGCACGAAAACTGCGCTCGAGTACTTCGGCCACGGCCACGGCCCAGAGCCATTTGCGGCTTGGGAGGCGGCCGGCAATGTACTGGCGGTATTCCTGCCGTACGCCCAGGAAGAGCGGGGTGCCGCGACGCCGCGCCGTTGCAGCCAGTACGAGCGCGATCGGATGCGGGCCGAAGATCCAGACTGCGTCAAGCTGATCGAGTTCTCGCGCAAACACCGCATGGGTCCCGCGTAGGGCGCGGGCCTGTGCCCCGAGTGCAGTCACTCTTGGGTAGTGCGGCAAGGGCACGAACCGGACGGAGTCCGGCACGACATAGTGGGTGCGCCCGGGCGAAGGATCGAGCCGCCCGAAGAGAACGAGTTCATCGACGCGGGACGAGAGCCCCATGACGAAGCGCACGAACGCCTGCTGCGTCGACAGCGTCTCGCCGTCGCAGCGGTATGCAGTATCGGCATAGACTCCGAGCCTCACGGACGCTCCGGTGCTCGGCGGAGGAGCGATCGCAGCTTACGCCAGAGCCATGGCAGCTCATCGAGCCGGGGTGTGAGCGCGTGCAGCGGCACATGCAGCGTGCGCGCGAAGATCACGGCCGCGCTGACCCCACCGATGGAGTACGCCACCGCCGTTGCGACAGAGGCGCCCATGCCGCCGAACGGTGGGATGAGGCTGATGTCGAGGACGAGTGTGACCACGAACGCGACGGCGATCGCCCACATGGCGCGAATCGGCATGCGTTGCGCGGTGAGTGCGTTTGGGAGCAGGTCGAGCGCGGCGATGCCAAGCGCACCGAGAGCGAGGACGCGCAGCATCGGGACCGCCCCGGCGAATGCGTCTCCAAAGGCGACGGTGACGAGGAGCGGGGCGACGACGATGAGGCCGACAGCCGCGACCGCCGTCGCAATGCTCGCGATCCGGAACACGCGAGCGGCGCGGCGAGCTGCCTCCTCGGGGCTCGCGCGTACGAGATCCGGTCGCTGCACGAGCGTCAGAACCCCCGGCAGGTAGAACAGCATCTCGGCCCACGATGTCGCGACGCTGTAGAGGCCGAGCTCCCTGGAGCCGGAGATGGAGCCCACGAACCACTGATCCGCGCGGTAATTGCCCATGCCCATCAGGCGGCCGGGGTGTGTCTTCATGCCGAAGCGAAGCGCATCGCCGGCCAGCCGACCATCCGGACGAGCGAGGCCCGCGCCGCGGTGCACGCGCACGAGCAGGATGACCACTCCGAGCGCCTGCCCGCCGACCCACACGACGAATGCCGTCGCGATGGTGAGCCAGCCGGCCAGCGCGAACGCGCTGTTGACCGCCGCACCCACCAGGGGACCGGCGAGCCACGCGAGGTTCGTCGATATGAACGCGTACTCGGCCTGCAACAAGAAACTCAGGTACGTCTTGACGATCACGAACGGAACCGCGGCGAGCGCGACCAGGAGGAGCGTCCGCGAGACTGGTCCGCCAACCGAAGGGAACACGCCGACCACGCCAAGGACGATGATGGACGCAACGGCTCCCAGGACGACGGCCAGGATCAACGAGTTGGTCGCCAGCCGGCCGCGTGCGGCCGCGTTGGAGCCGCCGAGGTTCGCATTGGCCTCCTGAACGCTGAGGCACGCGAACTGGCCAGACATCGTCGCGACCGTGATCAGGAAGGCGACGCTCCCGCGAGCGCTCGGGCCGAGCGCCCGCGAGATGACCAGGACGTTCACCAACGAGAGCACCGACACCGCGAGGTTCGTGCCGTAAGTCAGCAACGCGGCGGCGAGCGCAGAGCCGCGGGTCGCGGTGTCCTCAGGGGCAGGAGCCGGCGCGGACTCGCCGGGCCCCCGGTCTCGAGACGATCGAGATCCGCTCACTGGTGTCCAGCGGCAGGAGACCCGCGTGCCGTTGGCGGCTCGGCAACCACCGCCCGCAAGGCGCTCACGGGGATGGACCGGACGGTCGCGCTCGTCAGGAGGCCGCGCCAGCTCGCGGTCGCATCGTCCTCGGCGTAGAGCTTCGCGTGCCCGGAGTTGTCGACGACATATGCACCATACTTCTGCAGTGCGCGAGCGATCGTGAGCGCCGGGCCGGCGATGCCGAGGGCGGCGAGGTCCGCGTCGCTGAGCGACGGGTCGAGCTGCAACCGCGTTCCCTCGGGGAAGTCGCGGTCGGCGCTCCCGAGCCCATCGGACTTGCGCGCCGGGTACACGAAAGCCGGCGACGGGTAGGCGTAGGCCAGCGCGAGAGCGTGATCGATCCCTCCCCGCTCGATCTCGCACCGCCGGATGAGGCCCGCAAGATACGGCACTCCGGCGCCGCGGCTACCGAAGCCAGGCGGAGGCACCCCCGACCAGTGCGTGTTGAAGTGGTAGGCGTTCGTTGCCGACCACTCTCCGGAATCCCGATCGAGCCGCCAGAAACCCCACTCGTCACCGGTCCTGGCTCGTAGGACCACGAGTTGACCGTCCGCACCTCCGGAGGGCACCGCACCGGACGGTAGGGGCACACGCACGCGGACGCGGAAGCGCTTCTCGAGCCGCGTCGGCGAGACGACGTCCGAGTAGGTGTCGCGGATGCGAACGGTGACCGCGGGCGTCGCTGCGGGCGCGTCGTAGACCGGATAGGTGTACTGCGTCGGATCGGAGGTCAGGACCCCTGGCGGCAGCGTCTTGCTCGGGTCGGTCTTCGCGTCCGCTGGAATGGGTGTGTTCCACGGCCCGGATGCGGCGTACGGCCGCCGGCAGCCCAGGCGTGTATGCCCGTCTGCCGAGGGCCTGACGACGGGCCGATCCGAAGATCGCAGCACGAGCGTTGCCACGAGAGCGACCATGCCCACGACGGCGGCGACGGCGACCACGTCTCGTCGCATCTCCGGTCTGAATCGGCCGCGCGCGCCGGTACGCAGGCGTTGCTGCCAGCCCATCCCTGCTACTCGCGAGCCGCCGGGCGCGACGCTCGGCGGCGCGTGGCGCGGGGTGGTTGCGGCTCGTGCTGAGCTCTGCACCGAACGACGGCGGGCCGTCTCACCCCTGCGAACGCTGAGAGAGCGATCGACGGCCTGATCAGCACGACACGGTCCCCCGTTCCCACGGGCACCTAGCTCTCACCCTCTCTGACCTCGCCGCGCTGGAGGGCGCCGCTCGGAGTGCCCGAGCCGGGGCTCCGTGTCGAGGCCGTTCCCCGTCGCCCCCAACGTCCACGGCGGCGGACGAAAGCGGTACCCAGAACGTTCGCGCCGGCCCGTTCCAGCTCGCCCAGCGCGCGTTCGACCGTTTCCCAGCTGGTGCGGCGCTCTGCGAGGACGAGCGTGACGTCCGTCACGGCCGCCCAGGCCAACGTGGCGGAGTCACGCCCGGCCGGACACGCCGAGACCACGACGACGTCCGCGCCGGTCAGCAGACCGTCGAGGATCTGACGTGCGCGCACACGATCCAGGGGACGCGGCTCGCCGGAACCGTGCGGGATGACGGCCAGGTTCGGCCATCGTTGCACGCCCAGATCGGCGAGCCGCCCATCGAAGGCGCCGTTGCCCTGGGCGTACTCGAGCAGCTCCGAATAACCGGGCCGCTCGTCAATTCTCAGCAGTCGCGTCACATCGTGCTCGGCGTTGTCCGCGTCAACGAGGACCACACGAAGATCCCGCTCGGTCAGCACGGCGGCCAGGCTCGTGGCGACCGCCCCGCTCCACGCACGTGGATCCGAGCTGACGACAAGGACGCTGCGAGCGTCCCCGTCTCCACCGACGCCGAGCTTCGAGGCGACGATGTTGAACTCGTCCGCGGCACGGGAGCGCTCTGATGGCTCGACGACGCGCGGCCGACGCCCGAGCCGTCCTCCCGTTCGCACGGAGCCCAGCAGCGGAAGACCTGCACCGTGAGCGAGTTCGTCCTCGGACTCGACGGCGTCACTCGTAGCCTCGCGGACGAAGACTACGAGGCCCGCCAGCACGAGGCCCGCGAGCACGCCGAGGACGGTTATGAGCGTGATCTGGGGCCCGGCGGTCCCCGTCGGCGGTCTCGCTGGATCGACGACAGTCAGCCGGCCGGCGGTGAAATCGCCGAAGGCGTTCGCCGCGGCGACGCGGATCGCCGCCTGCTTGGCGGGTGAGAGGCCGGCAACAGCGCTCTGGTTCATGAAGATGTCGATCGGCGTCCGCCCGGACGGCGCGCCGAGGGCGATCAGCGCGTCGCCGATCGCTGCCGCCAACCGCGTGGCCTCGCCGGCATCGTGGCGCGTGACACGCACGGTGACGATGCGCGTGACGTCGTTCGAGGACGCGGCCACGTCGCGCTGCAGGTCCTTCAACGGTGCGTCGACCCGAGCCGTGCCTGCCGCGCTGAGGAGGACGGGCCCGCTGCTCGCCAGGTCGGCGTACGTGCGGGTCAGGTTGCCCGCTGCTCGCTGGGTGTCGAAGTCCGCATTGATCGGCCCGGTCAGCAGGGAGACCTCCGACTGGTACGTTCGTGCCTCCTGCGATGCGAAGAGGTACGCGGCCCAACCGCCGATCACCGCACCGAGAAGCAGGACGAGCCAGGAGCGGCGGGCGAGCGCGAGCAGGCTCCCTCGATCCCGTCGCGCGTCGAGCGTACGCTCCGTGAAGACTCTTGGCTGCCCGTCGTACATCGTGGTTCCTATTGTGCCCTATGACGGTTTGAGCACGTTTAGGCAACATCAGACGCTCGATCCCGGTCTACGATGTCATCACCAGTGCCTGTCTTTCCCGCCTACCCCGGGTCTGTCCACGCGTCGTCCCGGTTGGATGGCCGGGCCGGGCCGTGATGAGCGTGCTCATCGTCCTCCTCGCGATGAGCCTCGCGATCGTCGTCTGGGTCTACATCGGCTACCCGTTGACCCTCCTGGCGCTGGGTCGCATGCGGCCGGCGCCGCGTATGCGGGAGCCCATCGTCCTGCCTCTATCGGTTGTCATTGCTGCCCACAACGAGGGCGAGGTGATCGCGGCGAAGATCGAGAACGTGCGGTCGTCGACGTACCCGTCGTCGTCGCTCGAGGTCGTCGTCGCCTCCGACGGATCCACAGACTCGACCGTCGCGGAGGCTCGCAGGGCGGGAGCCACGCATGTGCTCGACTTGCCGCGACTGGGCAAGATCCGGACGCTGTCCGCCGGCGCTGCGGCTGCCACGGGCGAGATCCTCGTGTTCACGGACGCCGACTCCCTTTTCGAGCCGGAGTCACTCGCGGCGCTCGTCTCGAACTTCGCCGATCCCGCCGTCGGCGGCGTCTGCGGCAACCAGGTCACTTCCAGGCGGGGCGCCGACCCGGGCGTCGCGCGGGGCGAAGGCCTCTACTGGCGCTACGAGCACTGGATCAAGCGGCTGGAGGACAGGGTCGGTAGCACCGTTTCGGCGGCCGGAGGGCTCTACGCGGTGCGAACCGTGCTCTTCAGTCCACCCACCCTTCTGTCAGGCGCGGATGATTTCCTGATCTCGAGCGAAGTGGTCAAGCGCGGGTGGCGCCTCGCCTTCGACGACGACGCGCGGGTGCTGATCGACTCTCCCGAGGAGAGTAGCCTCGCCCTTCGCCGTAAGGTTCGGGTGATGAACGGTGGCCTCCGCGCCGCATTCTCGCTGGGGCGTCTGCTGGTCCCGTTCGTGGGAGGGCTCTACGGCCTCGAGGTGCTCTCGCACAAGGTCCTGCGAAGGCTCGTGCCCTTCTTCCTCGTCCTCGCGCTCATCGCCAACGTCTGGCTCGCGGCCCTTGAGCCGTTGTGGCTTGTGCTGCTCGCCCCACAGGTCCTCCTCTACGTCCTTGCCGTGATCGGCTGGGCCGGCCGCGAGCGGTCATGGGGCCGGAGGAAGGCGGCCTACGTGCCGTACTTCTTCTGCCTCGCCAACCTCGCCGCGGCGCTGGCCGTGCTGAGCCTTGTGCGCGGCGTGCGCTTCGAACGCTGGGAACCGAGCCGCTCCGAGAGCGGCCAGGGCGACCAGCAGCCGGCCTGAGTTCGCACGGCCTTCGCCGCGCTCGGAAGCCCTTCAGTCCTCCTGCGGCACGAGCGCGGCCCACTCGAGCTGGGCCCGTAGCCCTTCCTCGATCGACGTACGGGGGACCCAGCCGATGTCGCTGCGGATGCGCTCCGTATCCGCAGCGGTTCGACGCACGTCACCTGTCGCCACGTCTTCGTGGCGGCGTTCCAGACTGCGCCCGCTGAGGGTCTCGAAAACGCCGATGGCCTCGAGCAGCGACGTCTCGCTCCCGCCTCCGACGTTGTAGATGGCACCGCCTGGGGCACTGTCCATGGCAGCAATCGTGGCCGCAACCGCATCCCCGACGTACGTCACGTCCCTGGATTGCTCACCGCTGCCGTAGATCGTGAAGGGTGTGCCGTCGCGGAGGGCGATGGCGATCCGCGTGTAGGCCATGTCGGGTCGCTGGCGGGGGCCGTAGACCGTGAAGTAGCGCAGACCAACGTGGTCGAGGCCGAACGACTCACGGTAGGCGCCGGCGAGGTGCTCGCAGCAGAGCTTCGTGACGCCGTACGGCGACACCGGCCGCGGCCGGGCGTCTTCCCGCGTCGGGTAGGACTCGGCGTTGCCGTACACCGACGAGGAGGAGGCCCACACGACCCGTCGTCCGTGTCGAACGGCGGATTCGAACACGCGCTGCGTGGCCACGATGTTCTCGCGAGCGTAGATCTCGAAGGTCGCGCCCCAACTGCCGCGCACACCCGGCTGCGCGGCAAGGTGGAACACGCCTTCCGCGGCAGCGACGAGCGCTTCCGCGCCATCGACGCACACGTCCGTTTCGACCAACCGGAAGCGCTCCTCGCCAACCAGCCGGTCGAGGTTCCGCGTTTTGAGATCACGTCCGTAGTAATCGGTGAACCGATCCACGCCCACGACGGAATCTCCGCGCGCGACGAGGGCCTCGCACAACTGCGACCCGATGAAGCCGGCGCAGCCCGTGACAATGAACGCCGTCAACGGTCTCCTTCCGAGTTGGCCAGTCCGCCGCGCGCGCGAATCAGGCACGCGCGGACGTGCGCCGTGATCGACCTACCCACGGCGCTCGAGCTCGCTCGCCGCTGCCTCGGCCAGTCGTCTTCGGCGCGAAACGCGCGGCTGTGGTGGGGCTGGGCAACGAGCTTGATGTCGAGAGATCCTAACTGGCACCTCAGTCGAGTAGGAAGTTCCGTGCTGGCACCGAGGCGAGTTCCATGCCCGCTCCGAAGACACGGCCGCCCGCTCCTTGGAGACTGGCGAGACGGCGTTCTTACCCGTTTCGAAGGAGAAGAC
Source organism: Actinomycetota bacterium (assembly GCA_030774435.1). Classification (GTDB taxonomy): domain Bacteria; phylum Actinomycetota; class Thermoleophilia; order Gaiellales; family JALYLC01; genus JALYLC01. Next base: position 676 of record JALYLC010000787.1, on the reverse strand, counting down.
ACATGCACAAGGTCCCGCTCAAGATAGCGATCGTCACCCTCGCTCTGGTCGCGGCGAGCACCGCGATGCCGTCGCACTCACTCGCCGGGCCCGTGGCGAGCGCGACGGGCGCGGGCGATGTCGCGCCTGCCTCGGCTCGTCCATCGGTCACGGTCCGCGTCGACGACAGCCGCATCACGTCGCCTCCCCGCATGCCCGCCGGCTATGTCGACGTTCACATCGTCACGTCGGGCAAGGTCCACCACCACCTCGCGTTCTGGCACCTCAATCCGGGCGTCACCGTGAAGCGCTTCACGCGCGCCTTGAAGTCGCCCAAAGGTCCATTCGCGCTCGGTACGGCGATCGGCGGCAACGGGCCGATGCTCGCCGGGCAACTCGATACGACGATGCGGCTGCTTCCCGGCACGGTCGTCTTCGCGGACATCGTCGACGGGCCGACCACGAGGATCGCCAGCTTCCAGGTCGCGGGCTCGCCGGTGTCCAGCCAGCAGCCGGCGTCCGTCGGAACCATCGACAACCGCGGCTTCCGGTTCGTTCTCCCTGCGCACTTTGGCCGTCCGGGTGTGTACCGCTTCACGAACAGCGATCCCGTTGCGCACGACGGAGCGATCTTCCCGCTGCTCGAGGGCAAGTCCGCCGCCGATCTCGTCCGCTGGCTCCGGGGCGGCGGAAAGGG
>JALYLC010000786.1 GCA_030774435.1 Actinomycetota bacterium | reverse complement strand
CCTCGAGCCCCCGCGCCTCCGCGAGCGGCGTGAGCGCGCTGGCGAGCGGGGCGGTGCTCATCGCACCCGTCCCCCGATCGCGGTCTGCTGGAGCGGCGCGAACAGGCAGGCGGACTCGTGGTCGTCGCCCACCGGGCGGAGCACCATCTCGCCGTGCGAGCAGGCCTCGCGCGCGAGGTGGCAGCGCGGGTGGAAGCGGCAGCCGGATGGCGGATCGGCGGGATCGGGCGGTGACCCGGGGATGGCCGGCGGCGGCGTCCGCTCGGTGCCGACCTGCGGGAACGCGCCCAGCAGCCGCTGCGTGTAGGGGTGCTGCGGCACGGCGAACACGGTGGCGGTGGGGCCGGTCTCGACGATGCGGCCCGCGTACATCACGGCCACGCGCTCGCAGGTCTCGGCGATGACCGCCAGGTCATGGGTGATCAGGAGCAGCGCGATGCCCAGGTCGCGGCGCAGTTCCTCCAGCAGCGCGAGCACCTGCGCCTGCGTCATCACGTCCAGTGCCGTCGTCGGCTCGTCCGCGATGATCACCTCGGGATCGCAGGCCAGGGCCAGCGCGATCATCACTCGCTGGCGCATGCCGCCCGAGAACTCGTGCGGGTACTGGCGACCGCGCTCGGTGCTGATGCCGACGCGCTCGAGCAACTCGCGCACCCGCTCGCGCACGGCGGGGCGGTCGGCCTCGGGATCGTGGAGCCGGATGGCATCGCCGATCTGGCGCGAGATGCGCTGTACCGGGTCGAGCGCGTTGAGCGCGCCCTGGAAGACGAGCGAGATCTCGGCCCAGCGCAGATCGCGCATGCCGCGCTCGGTGCGCCGGTGGATGTGCACGACGCCGTTCTCGGTGACCAGGTCGATGGTTCCCGAGATCCGCCGCAGGAACGGGTCGAGCAGTTGCAGGATGGCCAGCGCCGTCGTGGTCTTGCCGCAGCCCGACTCGCCGGCGAGGCCGAGCGCCTCGCCGCGCCGCAGCTCGAAGGAGACACCCGAGACGATCTCCACCTCGGCGGCGCCGATGCGGTAGCCGACGTGGAGGTCGTCGACGCTCAGGACGGGATCGCTCATCGCTTGAGCGCCTGCGGGCCGTGGGAGTCCTCGATGACCTGGCCGACCGCGAGGAACGCGAGCACGAAGAGCGTGATCGCGGCGCCGGGCGGCACGACGTACCACCACGCGCCCTGGTTGATGGCTCCGGCCTGGAAGCCGTTGTAGAGCACGGTTCCCCAGGAGAACGAGTCCGGGTCGCCCAGGCCGAAGTACGAGAGGCCGGCCTCGCCCAGTACCGAGAGCGCGACGATCAGCAGCGAGTTGGCCCACACGATCGGCATCACGTTGGGGAGGATGTGGCGGCGCATGATCCAGAAGTGCGAGGCGCCCTGCGAGCGCGCGCGCTCGACGAACTCGCGCTCGCGCAAGGAGAGCACCTGCGCGCGCACGATGCGCGTCGTCCCCGCCCAGCCGGTGATTGCGAGCACGAGCACGATGATGCCCGTCCTGCCGCCGGGGATCTGCCCGGCGTCGTCCTGCAGGAGCGCCGCCACGAGCACCGCGAACGGCACGAACGGGATCACGAGGAACCAGTCGTCGAGGAACGTCAGCGCACGGTCGACCCAGCCGCCGAAGTAGCCCGCGCAGATGCCGACCACGGAGCCGATGACTGTCGATGCGATGCCCGCGACCAGCCCGACGATCAGCGAGATGCGAGCGCCGAGCAGGAACTGCGAGAGCAGGTCGCGGCCCGATTCGTCGGTGCCGAGCCAGTGCGCACCGGTCGGTCCCTGCATGCGGTGGGCGAAGTCGAAGCTGGCGGTCGAGAGCGGATTCTGGGGCGCCAGCGCGCCGCCGAGCAGCGCCATCAGCACGACGATCGCGATCGTGACCATCCCGAACGCCCCCAGCGGGCGGCCGCCGATGAAGCGCACGGCGCGTACGGACCCGCGCAGCGAGCGCGCGAACGGGTTGCGCTCGGCGCCGAGCAGCAGTGCGACCGTCTCGCTCGAGACCGCCATCAGGTGGCGCGCACGCGCGGGTCGAGGGCGATGATGACCAGGTCGGCGACGAGATTCAGGAAGATCACGGCGGCCGACGTGAGCAGGAACACGCCCTGCAGGACGGGAAGGTCGCGGTTGAGCAGTGCGTCGTAGGTGAGCTGCCCGATGCCGGGCCACGAGAACACGGCCTCGATGAAGATGACGCCCCCGACGACGTAGCCGAGCGAGATCGCGGTCAGCGCGACCACGGGCAGGAGCGCGTTGGGCACGGCGTGGCGCAGCACGGCCCGGCGTGGCGAGAGGCCGACGGCGCGCGCAGTCGTCATGTAGTCGGCGTGCATCGCCTCGGAGAGGGAGGAGCGCATGATGAGGCTCCAGCTCGCGAGGATGCTCGCCGTGAGCGTGAGCACCGGGAGGACGGCGTGCTGGGTGACATCCCAGACGTGGCTGAGGCCCTGCGCGTTCGAGCCGGGTTCCTCCGAGAGCTGGCTCGGGAACGCCTTCAGCCAGATCGAGAAGACGAGCACGACCGCGATCGCCAGGAACTGCTCGGGCATCGAGGAGAGCGTCAGCGACGCGCCCGTGAGCGCGCCGTCCGCGGCGCTGCCTCGCCGCCGCGCAGAGAGGATGCCGATCCAGGTGCCGAGCAGCGCGGCGAGCAACGTCGCCGGCAGCGCGAGGATCAGGGTGTTGGGCAGCGCCTCGCCGATCACGTCGGTGACCGGCCGGCCGGCGTGGTAGCTCGTCTCGAGCTGACCGCTGAGCGTGTTGCGCACGTAGATGCCGTACTGATCGAGCAGCGAGCGGTCGAGGCCGCGCTCGTGGATCAGCTGCGTGCGCGCCGCAGCCGACATGTGCGGCACGCGCAGGAGATCGTTGCGAGGGTCGCCGACGGCGCGGAAGAGGAAGAAATTGAACGTCAGCACGAACGCCAGCGTCACCACCGCCAGCGCCACCTTCTCGGCGATCAGCCGCCTCATGCCGGGGCGTCCGCGATCTCGATCGGCTCGCGCTGCTCGCGCCGGTACGCCAGGAATGACGACGAGATGCCCAGCACCGCCAGCGCGGCCAGGGCTGCGAGCGCCCACGGCACGCCGGGGTAGCGTCTGCTCCCGAGCTCGCCCGGCCGCAGCGCAGTGATCGTGCTGTAGCCGTACGAGGTGATCGGCTGGCCGTCCGGCGAGGGCTGTGTCGTCCAGTGCTGCCAGGTTCGCGTGTTGACGGCACTGAGGTCGTCGGGCTCGTACAGCTCGATGTACGGCAGGTTGGCCACGGCGAGCCGCTGCATCCGGTGGATGTCAGCCACGCGCGCGGCGTCACCGGGAGCGCGCGTCTCCTGCCTGAACAGGTGCTGGTAGCTGTCGTTGACCCAGCCCGAGTCGTTCCAGACGCCGAGTTGCGCTTTCGTGAACAGCGAGAGCAGGAACTCGGGTGTCGGATCGCCTCCGATCGACCACAGCTCCGTGTCGAAATCCGGCGTGAGCTTGTCGTTCTGGGTGTTGAACTCGAGGGCCGCCAGCTTGTCGATGTCGTACACGCGCACGTCGATGTCGATGCCGACGTCGCGTGCCCAGGCGCGGATCAGCGTGACCGCGCGCTTCTCGGTCGTTCCGCCCGCGTAGTCGAGCTGGAACGAGGCGCGCACGCCGTTCTTGTGGCGGATGCCGCCTGCACCGACCCTCCAGCCGGCGGCGTCGAGGATCTGCCTCGCGTGCCCGGGGTCGTAGTTGTAGCCGAGCACCGGGTCCGTCGAGAGGTCGAGCGTGAAGCGCCCGTAGTTGCGTGAGAGCTGGGTGTTGCCGGGCGCTCCGTAGCCGAGCAACGAAGCCTGCACGAGCTTGGAGCGGTCGATCGCCCAGGCCAGGGCCTGGCGGATCGCCTTGTCCTGGATCACGCTCTTGTGCACACGCCAGGTCACCCGCGGCGCCAGGTCGAAGACCCAGTACTCGAGGCCGATCGCGGGCGAGTGGTACACGCGCACGCCGCTCGTGCGCTCGAGTCGCTTGACGTCGGCCCCGTCGAGGGTATCGCTCGGCATCACGTCGAGCCGGTTCTGCTCGAGGTCGGTGACCGCGCGGTTGCTGTCTCGGTAGTAGGTCATGAGCACGCGGTCGGGCCCGCTGTTGGTGCCCCGGAAGTAGCGGTTGCGCTCCATCACCGTGGTGCCGTTCGGATTCCATTTGGTCACGATGTACGGCCCGGAGCCCACCAGGGGAAGCTTCGGGGTGTAGCGGTCCCAGTGCTTGTTGTCAGCGGCCTTCCAGATGTGCTCGGGGAGGATGTAGATCCAGAGCGACTTCATCTCGACCGAGCGGTGCTTGAGGTGCGCGACCACGGTCGTATTGCTGGTCGCCTTCCAGGTCCTGACGGCCTCGACGGCGCTCGACTGGACACGCCGCTTGAGGAAGTCCATCGTCCACACGACGTCGTGTGCCGTCAGCGGGACGCCGTCCGACCACTTCAGGCCTGGACGGAGGTGGTACGTCCAGATGAGGCCGCCGTTCGACGGCTCCCAACTCTCGGCCAGCGAGTTGGCGCTGTCGGGCGCCATCGACTTCTGGTCGAACCCGATCAGGATGTCGTAATTCAGCGCCCACACGCGGTATTCGGCCGCGAGAACGCCGGTCAGCGGGTTGAGCGTGTCGATCTTCGTCGTGGTCGCTACGCGGAGGTCGCGCGAGCGCGTGTCCGCGAGCGCAGCAGGTGCCAGTACGAGTGCCGCGAGGAGGCACGCGACGATGGCTGGCACTCGACGCATCCCGGTTGATTCAAGCGGATGGGCTACCCGTCGTCCAGCGGCCTGCCAGAGTGAGGGCGATGTCGCGCCGTTGCCTGGTTGGAGTGCTCGGCCTGCTGGCGACGCTGGCACTGGCGCCGCTCGCGCACGCTGATGGGCGCCCGCCCGACGCGAGCGGCACGGTGTGCACCTACCGCGTGCCCGAGGCACCGCCCTACGACACCCCCGAGGGGCACGTGCGCGTGCACTACGTCGCCGATCCCGCCGATCGCGACAGCCCGCCGCCCGCATCGTCGCGCGTCGCCGGCGTACCCGACTGGATCGTGGCGGTGGGTGAGGCGGCGGAGACCGCCTGGGCGCGCGAGACTGCGCTCGGCTTCCCGGCGCCCCCGGCCGACGACGGCGACGGCGCCGAGCGCGGGGGCGATGCCCGTTACGACGTCTACGTCTGCGACCTCGCCTCGCACGATCTCGGCGAGCTCGCCGCGACCGTCGCCGATCCGCCGGGCTCCGGCTTCAGCTACATCGTCGTCGACAACGACTACGCCGCGGCCGAGGTCGCCCCGCTGAAGACGACCGGGGTCGAGCAGTTGCGCGTGACGGTCGCGCACGAGTTGTTCCATGCGATCCAGATCGGCGAGGGCCGTGGGGGGCTGCCGGAGTGGCTCGCCGAGGCCACAGCCGTCTGGATGGAGGGCATCGTCGCCCCCCCAGACGTCGACCGCGAGATCTACCGGGTGGCCCTCGGCGGGGCCGGCACCGAGGAGCCCTACTGGCAGCGCGGCGACCTCCACGAGTACGGAGCCTGGTGGCTGGTGCAGGGGTTCGAGCACGACCATCCGGGGTTCGTGCGTCGGCTGCTGGCGCTGGCAGCGACGCGCGGTGAGGACGATCCGCGCGGGCTCGCGCTGCTCGCGCGGGCGCTCGGTGGCCAGCGCGCCCTCGACGCCGGCTTTGCCCGGTTCGCACGCGAGGCGCTCGACGATCCGCTGGTCGGCAAGGCCCTGCACGCCAGGCGCACAGCCAAACTGCGTGCCGGCGACCGCCTCGTCCTGAGCGCGAGCGTGCAGCCCCTCAGCCTGCGACTCTGGCGTGTGCCGAGCTCGGCTGCCGTCGTCGCGCTGCGGCGCTCGGGCGGCCTCCGGCTGGGGGTGGCCGTGCGCCGCGGCTCCGCCGAGCGCTCACTCGGCAGCGCGGTGCTGCGTCTGCGCAGGGGGGCCGGGTCGCTGCTGGTGCTGGTGATCGGCGGCGCCGGCGGCACGCAGGACGTGCGGCTGACGCTCAGCGGCACTACCTGACATTTGCACTGATGGGTATCTGAGACACCCTTTTGAGGGATCTGCTCGGTGGGGGTTGCAACCTGCAGAAATCTGCATATGCTCGTGCTGTGCCTGCAGACCATCGTGTCTGAGGCATTAGGCGATCAGCCTTGCCCATTGCAGGGTGTTCTCGTCAACCCACGAGCACTGGAATCCTTGAATGGCAGTCACCCCCCGCACTGCGAACGTTGGAGCCGTCACCTACCCGGTGATGTTGCCGTCGCGTTCGCTTGCGGTCGGACGGGAGCGGGCAGCGCAGCTCGTCCTCGCCTCGGTGATCCTGCTGGCCTGGGGATTCGGGTTCGGTGCTTCGCCTAGCGGCATCGTCGCGGCCT
>JALYLC010000785.1 GCA_030774435.1 Actinomycetota bacterium | reverse complement strand
AACGTGCTCGGGCTCGCCGAGCTCCTGTCGATCGTCGAGCGCCGTCTGCCGCTACTCGACGAGCGCTCGGCAGCCGAGCCGAGCCGCACCACCCTGCGGGGGCTCGTCGAGTGGAGCTACGAGCTGCTGCATACGGACGAGAAGAAGCTGCTCCACCATGTTGCCGTGCACCGAGGCGGCGCTTCTCGGCCGTCGCTTCTCCCGATCGCTGCGAAGCACGGGCTCGACGAGGCAACGGTCACCTACCTGCTCGGCGCGCTGGTCGACAAGTCGATCGTCTCGGTCTCATTCCCGGACGGCCAGGCACGCTACGAACTGCTTGACACCGTCCGGGACTACGCGCTCGAGCGTCTCGCCGAAGCCGGCGGCCTGGCCGCCGCCCGCGAGGCGCACGCGGAGTACTTCGCGACCTTGGCTGAGGGTGCGCGGACAGGGCTACGCGCGCGGGAGTGGCAGACGTGGATGAGCCGACTCGAACTGGAGCACGACAACCTCTGGGCTGCCCTCACCTACGCTCGGGAGGCGCCTCATCCGCTCGCCGCTGCCCGCCTCGGCGTGGGGCTGGGGTGGTACTTCGGCACCGCCGAACGAGTCTCCGAGGGGCGCGCATTCGTCGAAGCCGCGCTGGCGTCGGCGGACGAGGCACCGCTGCCGCTGCGGGTCGAGATGCTGGCGTACATCTGCTACCTCGCGACCGAAGAGGACGATCTCGAGGCGGCGATCGAAGCGGGCGAGCGCGGGCTCGGGCTGGCGGCAACGACCGATGCGCCGTGGGAAACGGCGATGGTCCGGCTGGCGCTCGCGTTCGCGTATGACCGTGCGGGGCCGTACGAGCGCGCGGTCGCGCTCGCCGAGGAAGCGCGCTGCGGGTTCGACGAACTGGGGGACAGCTGGGGAGCCGCATCGTCGGCGGTGAGCGGCGCGCTCGGCGCCCTCCGCGGAGGGGACATCTCGACCGCGACCGCGCTGATCGCGGAAGGCGTTCGCCTCCATGGCGACTACGACGTCGGCGCGATCCCGGCAGCGCTGCTCGAGGCCCTGTTGGCAGAGCGCCGCGGCGACGCGGAAGCGGCGGCCGACGCGTACCGGCGCGCGCTCGGGCGCTCGGAACGGGCCGGCTTCAGCGAGCACGCGTCGTTCGCGCTCTCCGGCCTCGGCTCGATCGCCTTCGCCGAGGGGAACCTCGGCGAGGCCGAAGCGCTGTGTCGCCGCGCGTTGGCGGTCGCAGAGGCGGCGTCGGCGCCATGGTTGGTCGCACATGCGAAAGCGAGGCTCGCGCAGGTCCTGGCGGCAGTCGGCGACGCCGAAGCCGCCGCGACGGTCTATCGCGACGTGATCGACTGGTCCGAGGAGCCGCGCCAACACGCGGCCCGCGAGGCGCTCTTCATCGCGCTTGTTGGCAGCCCGGCGACGGCCGCACTCCTCGGTCTCGCCGAGCTCGCCGACGCCCGCGGCGATGCCGACGTCGCCGACGAACTGCGCGCCCGCGCCGGGCTCGCGCTCGCCTGAGCCGCGCGGTCGGCTGACAGCGAATGACGCGCTGTGCGGCAGGCGCTGCTCGGCGACGTGGCAGCCGAGGCCGGACGTGTGGCAGCCGGCTGGCAGTGCGCTTCGCGACGGTTGAGTCATCGAATCAACGAAAGGAGAGTTGTCATGCCTACGACGACAATCGAGGAGCGGCTCGGGGAGATGGGCCGCCAGATCGACGGGCTCGAGGCGAAGGCGCGTGCTGGTAGAGGCGAGGCGAAGTCGCGCATCCAGCGTCAGCTCGGCGCACTCCGCCAGCAGGAGGCGTCCGCCCGTGCGGCTGCGCACGAAGGGGCTCCGGCCTTCGACGAGAGGTTCGAACAGTTCGAGGCCAGGTTCCACGTGGCGCAGAGCTCACTGGCCGCGGACCTTGCCGACAACCACAAGAAGTTCGCGGACGCCGTCGAGAACGAGCTACACAGCTGGGATACCTACCTCGAGCGGCTGCAGGCGCAGACAGCGCTGCGCGCAGCGAGCGCGCGTGAGCAGTCCGAGGCGGCGATCAGCGATCTGAGGCGTCGGCGGAACACCCTGGCCGAACGGCTGGCCGACGGCCGCACCGCCTCCGGCGAGGCGTGGGACGAGCAGAAGAAGCGGATCGCGGCGGCGCGCGACGACCTGGAGCGGAAGGCCGACGAGGTCTCCGCGGAGTTCAAGTGATGCCGTGAGGAGCGAGAGGAGAGAGCAATGCGAATAACGGACCCGGTTCTCATGCCGGCGCTCGTCGGGATGGGCGTCGGGGTGTTGATGGTGCGCGCAGGCGTCGGCAAGGGCCTGCTCGCTTGGCGGAGGAATCAGACAGATACGAGGAGGAGGGGGAGGAAGCGATGAATCAGACGGTTTCCGACTACAAACACGAGACGACGCTGATGTCACCGTTCGCCATGGGGCGCCGGGCGCTCTCGCGCGCGCTGCCGCCGTGGTGGTCGTTCCTGATCACGGGCATCGCCTGGATGGTCGTGTCGCTGATCGTGCTGCGGTTCGACTACACGTCCGTCTTCTCGATCGCGCTGCTCTTCGGCTTCGTCGCGCTTGCCGCGGGCGTCGCCGAGATCGCGATGATGTTCCTCGCGCGCGGCTGGTGGAAGCTGCTCAACGCGGTTCTCGCGGTTGCGTTCATCGCCGCAGCGATCGTCTCGTTCGTCCATCCCGGCAACACGTTCGTGGCGTTGGCCGCGGTGTTCAGCTTCTTCCTCGTCTTCGCCGGCGCGTTCGACATCATCTACGCGATCTCGGCACGTCGAGAGAGCGACGCCTGGTGGTTGCAGCTGGTCGGCGGGATCATCGAGCTCGCGCTCGGCTTCTGGGCGGCGGGCTACTGGGGTCGCAGCGCCATCCTGCTCGTTGCCTGGGTGGCCGCGTTCGCGCTGATTCGCGGCGTCAGGGACATCGTGCTCGCGTTCCGGGTGCGCGAGATCCAGCACGACGCAACTGACGGCGATACGGCGCGGCCACGAGCTCGCGCGGCGGCGACGTCGTAGCGATGCCGATGGCGTCCAAAGTGCATTCGACGAGCGCGCGGCAAGCGATCGTGCCACGGCAGCGCATCCTGCTCTGCTACGACGGCTCCGCCGAGGCGCGCCGCGCGCTCGAACGAGTCGGCGAGATCGCGTCTGTGGTGCCGAGTGGGGTGACGGTCGCGAAGCAGAAGTTCGGCCCGAAGACGACGCCGCAGCCGTCGCATGACACGAGGCCGCGGCCGGCACGGAACACGGACGTCGAACTGGCGATGAGCTCGCCGGCTCACGTGTCCCGACGAGGAGATGATGAGGGTGAGCTCGACGACATCGTCTGACGGCGCGCGCGAAGCTGTCATGCGGCAGAACGTGGCCTTCCCGCAGAGCGGAGCGGCACCGTCGCCGTTCACGCCCATCGCCGACTACGGCTTCCTTTCCAACTGCCACACGGGCGCGCTCGTGGCCCCGGACGGCACGGTTGACTGGCTGTGTGTTCCGCGCTTCGACTCGCCGAGCGTATTCGGAGCGGTGCTCGACCGCGGCGCGGGCGGCTTCCGCTTCGGGCCATTCGGGACCAACGTTCCACGTGCCCGGATCTACGAGCCGGGGACGAACTTGCTTGTCACTTCGTGGAAGACAGCCACGGGCTGGGTGGTCGTGCGTGACGCGCTCACCATGGGACCACGCCGTGCGGAAGACACGGTCACACCCCACACGCGTCCGCCCGCCGACGAGGATGCCGACCACGCGCTCGTGCGCACGGCCACATGCATCGACGGCAGGGTGGAGATCGAGCTCGTGAGTGAGCCTGCATTCGACTACGGCCGCGTTGAGGGCGAGTGGACGCTCGTCGCAGATCGCCACCACGCCCGGGCGAGCGGCGCCGACCAGGCGGTCGAGCTGCAAACCGACCTGCTCCTCGGGATCGAGGGTGGCCGTGCTCGCGCCCGGCACGTCCTGCGCGCCGGCGAGACGGCCTACTGCGCGCTCGGCTGGAGCGAGCAAGCGCATCTACCGACGACGGTCGAAGAGGCACTCGAGCAGCTCGACGCGACGACGACGTTCTGGCGCAACTGGCTTGCGCAGGCGGCGATCCCCGACCACGAGCTCGGGCCCCTGATCGAACGGTCGGCTCTGACGATCAAGGGCCTCACCTACATGCCGACAGGGGCGACGGTCGCGGCGCTGACGACCTCGCTCCCCGAGACACCCGGCGGGGAGCGGAATTGGGACTACCGCTACACCTGGATGCGCGACTCGACGTTCCTGCTGCGGGCGTTGCACTATCTGCTGCTCGACTGGGAGGCCGACGAATTCATGCAATTCATGGCCGACCTCGACCGCAACGACGACGGCGGGCTGCAGATCATGTATGGAGTCGACGGTCGCCGCGATCTGACCGAGACGGTCCGCGAAGATCTCGCCGGCTACAGCGGCGCGCAGCCTGTCCGCGTCGGCAACGGCGCCTTCGACCAGCGGCAGAACGACGTCTACGGCGCGGCACTCGACTCGGTCCTGCTGCACAGCCGACGCAGCCGGCGTATTCCGCGGCGCCTGTGGCCGCTCGTGCAAGCGCAGGCCGAGTGCGCCACAGCAGTGTGGCGTCAACCGGATCAGGGCATCTGGGAGGCGCGCGGCAACCCGCGGCACTACGTGTCGTCGAAGCTCATGTGCTGGGTCGCTCTCGACCGCGCAGCGCGACTCGCGAACATCGCGGGAGAAGCCGCGCTTGCGGCCACTTGGGCAAAGACCGCAGCGGAGATCAAGTCCGACATCCTCGAGCATGGGATCAGCGAGCGCGGCGTGCTCCGCCAGCACTACGACACCGACGCGCTCGACGCCTCGACACTCCTCGCCGCCATCTTCGGGTTCCTGCCGCCCGACGATGCGAGGCTCCGCGCGACGGTGTTGGCAATCGCGGACGAGCTGAGCGAGCACGGATTCGTACTGCGCTACCGCACCGAAGAAACGGACGATGGACTGTCCGGCAAGGAGGGCACGTTTCTCATCTGCTCTTTCTGGCTTGTGTCGGCGTTGGCGCTGATCGGCGAGGCACAGCAGGGCAGAGCTCTGATGGAGCGCCTCGTGAAGGCCGCATCTCCGCTCGGCCTCTACGCTGAGGAGTTCGACGTCGAGACCAGCCGGCACCTCGGCAACTTCCCCCAGGCGTTCTCGCACCTCGCACTCGTCGAGGCCGCCGCGCGCATCATCGTCGCGGAAACCGTCACCGAACTGGCCACCGAGCCGGGGCGCGAGGGCGCCTGAGCCGGAGCGGTGCTCGTCCGCCATGGCGAGCATCCTTCGCGTGGCGATGGCCGATCCGACGATCCGGCAGGGTGCAGGCGTGCGCCGTCTCGTCGTCGCAGGCGTGACGTTCACGGTTGTGCTGACGGGTGCCCTGTGGGCAGACGCGCCTGTCGGCGTCGCCATCGCCGCCGCGTGGGGGGCGGCTGCCCTCGCCAGCGTGTCGTCGATCTGGATCCGGGTCGGGCGTTGGGATCCGGCGGAAACCGCTGCACACGCGCGCGCCGAGGATTTCTCCCAGAGGGTCGCGGACCTCATCGTGGTGAGCGCAAGCCTCTGCAGCCTCGTACCGGTCGGTCTCACAATCCTCTCCGCGGGCCGTCATCACGGAACTGACAAGGTGCTGCTGATCCTGCTCGCGACCAGCGTTGTGGCGTTGTCGTGGGCGCTTGTTCACACGGTCTACGCGTTGCGCTACGGCGATCTCTACTACGCGACGCCGACAGGCGGTATCGACTTCAACGCCAGCCGGGGAGCCGGACTACCGCGACTTCGCCTACCTCGCGCTCACGATCGGCATGACCTACCAGGTCTCGGACACCAACCTCACCACGAAGGCCGTTCGGCGAACGGCGACGCGGCACGCGCTGCTCGCGTTCCTGTTCGGTTCCGTCATCGTCGCCCTGATGGTCAACACCGTCGCCAGCCTGCTGCGCTGACGCCCGGCGGCAGCGCTCTGGCAGTGCTGCGGGGGAACCTCCGCTGGCAGTGGCCCTCGTACGAAGCACGACGAGGACGCCGTCGAGCAGCTCGCGCACTCGCGCTGAGCAACCGGTGGGCGTGGATACGACTTGGGGCGACTCATATCCGCCGGGGCTGGACGGCGGACGCCACGAACGCTCAGCGTTAGACGGCGACATGTCGCCGCCGACCGTCGTAGAACATCCGGGTGGCGTCGACGAGGCGCCGCCGTTGCGCCGGCGGCTGAAACTGGCGCCGGCTTTTCCGGCCTACGGTGCTGCTACGTGTTGGGCGGCCTTGCGTTGTGCGTGGCTTGTCGGAATGAAGCCGCGCGCGTTCTACATCGGCTTCCCGCCGGCGATCGTGAAAATCGAAAGGAACGGCGTCGAGTACGGGATCGGGGCGATCCCGCTCGGCGGGTACGTGCGCATTCCGGGGATGCACCGGCCGGCGGGAAGCGACTTCCAGACGCTCATGTCGGCCGCCGTCGGCGAGGATCCGGCGCTCCGCCAGGCCGTGAACACCGTGCAGCCCGACCTCGACGCGGACGCGTTCGAGGCCGCCGACGCTGCGCTCGCCCGGTCGCCGCCGAACCGAGCAAGCGCGGGTGAGCGCAGCGGCGCGTCGCTCCGCCGAGCAGGCGGTCCGCGACGTCGACGAGGGCTGCGCGCCCGACGCGTACTGGCGGCAGCCGACGTGGAAGCGGGTCGAGTGGTCGCCGCCGGTCCTCTGACGAACGTGCTCATCGCCTTCGTCCTCTTCTTCGCCGTCTATGCGACGGGCGCGTCGTCGACACGCCGAGCACCGAAGTTGCGCAGGTCGAGGCGCACACGCCTGCCGCCGCGGCGGGCCTCGCGGAGGGGATCGCATCGTCGCCGTCAATCACCGTCGCACGCGGACGTTCGGCCACGTGTCGACCGCGATCGGCGGGAGCCGCGGCCGGCCGATCACCGTCACGACGACATGCCCACCGTCAAACACGCTCCTGCCGCTCGGCTGCGTCCACCGCGGCGATGCGAGCTCTTCTGCCGGCGGTCAGCTCCTCCACGACGATTTGGAGCCCGGCCGCGATCGGAACGCCGATGATCGCGCCGATCAGCCCGAAGAGCGCCCCGAACGCGAGCACGCTTGCGAGCACGGTGAAGCCGGAGATCTTGGCGGCCTTGCCGATGATCGTCGGCTGCAGGATGTAGTTCTCGATCTGCTGGTAGACGACGATCACGATCAAGAAGACGATCAGGGCCTCCAGGCTGACCGAGAGTGCGACGATGCCGATGATGACGCCGGCGATCGTCGCCCCGATGTTGGGAACGAGGTCGAGGATCGCGGCGATAATCGCCAGCGCGAGCGGGTACGGCAGCCCGAGAATCAGCGCGGTCACACCGTAGACCGTTCCGCAGATGACCGAGATCACCACGTTGCCGAGCATGTAGCGCGAGGTCGTGTGGATGATCCGATCGGTGACGCGGAGGTAGCGCTCTCGCTTGTCGCGATACATCAGGCCGGCGGTCCATTCCCGCAGGTGCGGCTCGTCGATCAGCCCGAACAGCGTGAGAAAGATCACCGAGAAGACGAGAGTCACTGCTCCGAAAGCCGAGATCCCGACATGGGCGACTCCGCCCGACACTTGGCCCGCCCCCCTCGTGATGTCCCCCGCGTGGTTCGCCAACGTGTCGAGCGAGCCGCTTCCCGTGTTGATGACGTCGCCGAGACCGCTGTGCCTGGCCTCGTCGACGATGTGCGGCAGCTCGTGGCTGAAGCCGCGCATTGCGCCGCTGACCGCCTGCACCATCACCAGCGCGACGGCAGCGATGACGCTCACGATCGCCAACACGAGCGCTGTCGAGCACACCCGCCGGCTCCAGCCCAGCCGCCGCTCCATCGCGGTCGCCACCGGTGAGAGGACGGCGACACTGAAGACGGAGACGAACAGGAGGAGCAGGATGCTCTTGATCGACGCGAGCGCCGCCCCGGCCGCGACGACGACGGCAGCCAGCAGGATCGTTCGGATCGAGATCGAGACGCCGAGCTCGCGGCGGCGAGTGTCTCCGGGGTTTCCCCCGGCGCGGTCGCCGACGGCCGGATGCGCACGGCCGGCTTCGATCGGCGTCATCGTGACAGGATCCTCTCTTGGGCGCGATTCACCGCCCCAAGCGTCGCGTGGACGCCTGCCACGCCGCTGCCACGCGCCGAGCTGACGCGACGCAGCGCGTTAGAATCGGCCGCGGGTCGTGTCAAGGAGGGAGGGCGGGTGGCACCACCCACGAGCGTCGTTGTCGGGCTGCAGGAGCAGCAGGGTGCGCTTCGACGTGTGACGCGGCTGATCGCGCGACCACGCAG
>JALYLC010000784.1 GCA_030774435.1 Actinomycetota bacterium | reverse complement strand
CGATGTCGGGCCGTGACATCCGGCGGCTCGTCGCGAGCGCGTCCGTGTTCCCCAACGCCGAGAAGGCCAGCATGGTGGTCCGGCTGACGGCCGCCGCCGGAGCGCTCGGCGTGGGCCGCGTGCTGGTCGATTCCTGCGCCGCCTCGTTTGCCGCCGGCAGGCGTCCTCAGAACAGGCCGAGTTGGGCGGCGCGGGCCACGGCGGCGGCGCGCGATCCAGCGGCGAGCTTGCGCATGATGTTCGAGACGTGGCGGTGGACTGTGTGCGTGGAGATGACGAGGCGACGACCGATATCGGGATTCGAGAGGCCCTCGGCGACAAGCTGCAGGACCGCGAGCTCGCGCCTCGTCAACACCGTCGGCGCCGCGTCGTCGGTACGCAGTTCTCGCAGGCGCTCCTCGCCGAGAGCGCGGCAGGCACGTGCGTCCTCTGTACGTCCGGCTGCCTCGAGTATGCGTGCCAGCTCGATGCGCGCCATCGCAGCCTCGTAGGGAGCTTCGGCCTGCTCGAAGATCTCGATGGCGTCGGCAAACGCCACGCGCGCGGATTCGAGCTCGCCGCGTTGCTCGTCGAACGCGCCGCGCGCGACCAGCGAAGCACCTACGACGGGCGCTCGCTCAACCTGCGCGGCAAGCGCCAGGAGCTCCTGAAGGAACCCATCGGCGCGGGCTTCGCGTCCGCCGAGGATCTCCGCGCGGACGAGGATCTCGAGCGTCGCCGCCCGCAGCACGATCTGCTCCGGATCAGCTTGGCGCAGGTAGGCAGCGGCATGCTCGATCGCCTCTTCGGCCCGTCCTCGTGCAAGCGAGATCGCAGCGCCAGTCACGTGCCGCGCGGGTTCCGGCGTGGCTCGATCGACGAGGCGCTTCGCATCTTCGAGCCGGCCCTGGCGGAAGCGCAGATCTGCCAGCCATGCGGTGGCGCGCGCGCGGTGGCGCGGCAGGCCCTTCTCGCCGTAGCGCGATTCGGCAGCGACGAGGAGGCGCTCGGCCTCGGCGAAGCGCCCGCGAGCAATCAGGATGGCCGAATAGGAGCAACGCGTTGCCGAGAGCACGCTCCAGATGTTGCGCCGTTCGCAGAGGTCGGCGACGCGCTGGCTCCACTGGAAGGCGTGGTCGTAGTCGCGTACTCGGCCGCAGACGGCGAAGAGCTGACAGCACGCGAAGGTGATGGCGATGGGATGCTCCAGCTCGTCGCCACAGGCGGCGGCGAGCGCCTCGTCCATGCAGGCGAGACCGCGATCGACCTCGCCTTCGGCGACCCTCGCGTCACCTTCGAGAACGGCCGCGGTCATCTCCGCGTCGAATGCGCCAACGCCTTGTGCAAGGCGCCGCGCCTCAGCGTACGTCGCCGACCCTGCACCGTCGAGCGTCGCCTGGCGCAGCGCAAGCCACGCATGTTCCTCTCCCGGCGATTGCTCGCCGAGCAAGCGTTTCGCGCGTGCGGACCACCCTCGAGCGACAGCCGTATCGGAAGCGAAGATCGTTGCGTCCCAGGCGAGCGCGATCGCGATCCGCGCCGCGCCGACGTCATCGCCCGATTGACGGAGGGCCCGGAAATGACGCTCCCTCGCGAGACGTGCCGTAGGGCCGTCGTCCAGCCAGAAGGACGATATGGCGAGCATCTCGAACGCCTCGTCCGGCGCGGTCGTAGAGAGCGCACCGCGCAGGAAATCGCGTGTGCGAGCCCAGTCTCGTGCACGGAATGCCTCGGTGCCGCGAGCGATGTCGAGCACGCAAGCGACTATAGACCGCCACGCCGACCCTTCCCATCCAGAGGCCTGGCGATCAGCCCGGTCTGATGTTCTGGTTGAAGCGAAAGACATTGGCCGGGTCGTACTTCGTCTTGATCTCGACCAGCCTGGCGAAGTTCGCGCCGTAGGATCGGCGAACAAGCTCGTCGCCCTCTTCGCCCAACCCCGGAAAATTGAGGTAGATGCGGCCGCCGTCGGAATACGCCGACGTGCGCTCCCAGAATTCGCGGGTCCACGCGATGTTGGCCTCATCGTCCTCTGGCGCGGCCCAGATCGAATCGATCGACAGCATGTACGGCATCGAACGATCGCCGAACGCCGAGTCGGCCGATGCGACACGCGCCGTGGCTCCGCCGAAGGCCCAGATGGACGAGAGCGTGTTCGGCGACGGCGGTGTTGCGTTGCCCTCGACGATCACGTCGATGGCCGCATCGCTGAGTCCGCTCAGATAGCGGCTTTTCCAGTAGCACCGGTACTGGCCGAACGGGATGAGCGTGTCGAAGAGTTGCTGGATGTCGCAGTAGTCCATCTGACCCGAGAAATCGGCGACCAGGTCGCCGAGCCCGCGCAACGGCTCGAGCAACCGCTCGCCTTCCTCGGCCTCTCCCGCGTAGACCGCCGCAATCGTGTAGATCCGCTCGCCCCAGAACCGCTCGGGATAGTCGGGATCGTGCGGAATCGTCGAGAACTCGATCAACGAGCCGACATCGTCGGCCTTGTCAGCCAGGAACTCGCGCCAGAAGCGGATCGGCTCGCTGCCGGCGCTGACGGCATAGAGCGGCGCGCAGAACATGAGCTTCGGCCCTGCCTCGTGGAGGGCGAACTCGAACGCCGTGACGACGCCGAAGTTGCCGCCTCCGCCCTTGAGTGCCCACAGCAGGTCGGCGTTCTCGTCGGCGCTCGCGCGCACGAGCCGGCCGTCGGCGGTCACGACATCGGCCGAGACGAGACTGTCGATCGTCAGGCCGTAGCGGCTACGCAGCCATCCGATGCCGCCGCTGAGCGTGAGCCCTGCCACGCCAGTATCCGAGATCAGGCCGCCCGGAACCGCGAGACCGAACGTCTGCGTCTCGCCGTCGACATCGCGCCAGATCGCTCCGCCCTCGACCCGCGCTCGCCGATTTTCGGGGTCCACCCGCACGCCGCGCATCGACGAGAGGTCGATCATGACGCCGTTGTCGCAGACGGCGTGGCCGGCGACGTTGTGTCCGCCCCCGCGGATGGACACCGGGACGTGGTGGTCGCGCGCGAACACGACAGCAGCGCTGACATCCGCCTCTCCCTTGCAGCGGACGATCACCGCAGGCCGGCGATCGATCATGCCGTTCCAGACCGCGCGAGCGCCCTCGTATTCCTCGTTACCCGCGACCAGCACGTCTCCGAGAACTGCAGCCCGCAGCAGCTCGACTGCAGCGCCTGGGATACGGGCGGTGGGCGAATCAGGCAGTTCCTGTCGACGGCTCATGGCGCTTCTCCGATCGGTCGACGGCGACGGCGCGCTCCATCGCAACCGTCCCAGATCAGTGATCGTGCACGTCCGACGCCGCTCGCGCTTCGCCCGCCACAGCTATCTCCGGACCGACGCGGGCGTGGCCCGCCATAGCCCGGCCGGGCTATTCGACCTAGCCACGCTGTCTCGCGATCGGCTCTCCGGACCCGAGCGACTGTCTCACGCGTAATCAGCACGGATGCGACACCTGCGAGGCGCACTCGTGCTTGGGCTGCTCGTCATGAGCACGGCCTCGGTCGCCTTCGCAGTGTCGACGCGGGGAACGATCACGACCGCCGGAGCAAGCCTCCGCGTGCCTCCCGGTTGGCATGCGGTCGTCTCCAAGACGCCACCGTGCGATCCGCTGTCCTGCCTAGGCACGTTGTGAACGCGGCTGATGGGGGGTCGGTCTCCGAGTGAGCTGTGTGGGCGGTGCCGGTTGTAGTGGTCGAGCCAGTGTGGCAGTGCTTGGGCGCGGTGTCGCGAGGTCACACTCAATAGATGCGCGGCAGACCCCGCGTGTGACGCACGCGTTATCGTCCGGGCGTGACCGGCCTTGCGCGAATCGCGGCGTTCGCGGCGGCGAGCGCGCTGCTCTGCACGGTGTGCGCGGCGCCGTCTGCCGCCGCCGGCAGCGGCGGGTCCGGCTGGACGACCTGGGGCAACAGCTCGACGCGCCAGTCGCGCGCGACGACGTCGCTGCTCACGAGCAAGACGGCGACGCACCTGCGCGTGGCCTGGACCGGCGACCTCGGCGGCGTCGGCAACGCGCAGCCGCTGTATCTCAAGAGCGTGAAGATCGGCGGCAAGGCCCGTGACATCTACCTCGCCGCCGGCGAGCACGGCCGCGTCGTCGCCTACGACGCACTCACGGGGAATCTGCTCTGGAAGCGGGAGCTGGGCGCCCTGCGCACGGGCTGCTCCGAGATGCCGGACAGCGTCTTCGGCGTCACCGGCACGCCGGTCTACGACCCCGCGCACGGCTTCGTCTATTTCGCGGCGGGCAACAAGCTCTGGGCGTTCAACGTCCGCAACGGGGCGTCGCGCGCCGGCTGGCCGGTGATCCTCCCGATCGACCCGACCCAGGAGCACGTCTGGGGAGCACTCACCCTCGGCAACGGCCACGTCTACCTCGGCACCGCCTCGTACTGCGATCACCAGCCCTACAGCGGGCGTGTGATCTCGGTCACCACGGACTCGGGCGCCGTCGACCACTCCTGGGCGAGCGTCAACACGATGGACGGCACGCCGGGCGGCGGCGGCATCTGGGGCTGGGGCGGCGTGGCGATCACCGCCGACGGCCATGTCTGGGCAGCGACCTCGAATGCCAACAGCGCGTCCTCCGACAGCCAGACCCTCGACCACGCGCAGACCGTCGACGAGCTGACGCCGGACCTCAAATTGCTTGCTTCAGGCCCATCCACCGGCATGCTCGACCAGCGCGACCTCGGCTTCGGCTCGACGCCGATCGTCTTCAAGCCGACGCACTGCGCTGCCCTCGTCGCCGCCGAGGGCAAGGACGGCGCGCTCTACCTCTGGCAGCGCGCGGCGCTACCGGAGGGGCCCGCGCAGCGGCTGGTGGTCGCATACCCGGCCACGCTCTACGGCTCGCCCGCGTGGGATCCGAAGACGCAGCAGCTCTTCCTCACGACCTCGCAGGGGTACCAGGGCGTGCCGGGCGGGCTGGACGCGCTCTCGGTGACAAGCTCCTGCCGCATGCGCGTCGCCTGGACGCGGCCGCTCGGCGGGCAGCTCAACTCGGTACCGACCGTGGTCAACGACACGGTCGTCGTCGGCACCGGCACCGGCCAGTTGCGCGTCTACACGGCGTCGTCGGGCAAGCTCGTCGCGCACTGGAGCATCCCCGGTCACGACTACGTAGCGCCCATCGCCGTGGGTCGCGACGTCGCCGTGGTGACCTGGGACAACGACCTCGTCGTGTTCCGCCTGCCGGCTTCCTGATTAGGACCCTCGATCGTGTGATCGAGGAGCTCCTGGCAGCCGTGCTGTGGTTCGCGCACGACCTCGCCGTGCGGTCCGGCGCGGTACTGGACATTGGATCTCCGCCGTTCTCGTCCTCGATCGTTCAACGCCTCGAAGCGCTCTCGTAGAGGCCGTAGGAGGGCAATCGAGCCGCGAGACGGCCGGATTCTCGCTCGGCCCCTGGTCTTCGTTCATCGGCGCTCAGAGAGGGGGTCGACTCGCCTAGGGTCTGGCGCGGGCTATCGTGTCGACGCTCGCTCGGGGCGGACTAGGCGGCCGTCGGCGGCGGATCGCCGCTCTCTTGAGCACGACGGTTTTTTTTGGTTACGCGCCGGCGAGGACTCGCGTGTCACGCGTGATCGCGGGTCGGCGTTCGAGGGCTAGCGTGTCTTGCGACTTCGTCGTGCCGGGACGGGCTTGATAGCTGCGGCCCGCGTAAGGGACATGGTGAAGAAGCGTTGCACCGTATCGAGGGGATCTGCGCTTTGTTGTGCTCGGCTGAAGATGAGGGCGCCCTCGATAGCGGCAAGGAGTACCGACGCATCGTCGTCTGCGGTTGACTTCTGGACGCCGAATCTGACCAGGACGTCGCGCACGGAGTCGTGCCATTCAGCGAACAGTGCGCGAGCCTTTTCGCGTAGCTGGTCGTCCCCGGATGCGTCTACGACGGTCGCGGCGACGGGGCAACCCATCGTGAAGTTGCCTTCGACAAGCAGTTGGCGCCAAGGTGCGAAGATTGCCTCGATCGCGTCAGGCAGGCTTGTTGCCTCGATGAGCTTGGACTCGACGTCCTCTGAGAGCTCGGCGGCGGCGATGTCAAGTGCCTCGGTGACCAGCTGCGTCTTCCCGCCCGGGAAGTAACGCTGTAGCGATCCGCGAGGGCCAGCCGCATGGGCGACGATCTCGCGAAGGCCGACGCCGTGAACACCGCGCTCACGCACGAGCAGACCCGCGCTGCGCACGATGCGGTTGCGGGCTGGCTGCTGCTTGCGACTCCGGTGGTTGTCGCGCACAAAGACGGAATGCTGCGCGACCGCGAGCGCCAACGCGTGCACCACCACCGCCGCGA
The DNA here is from genome assembly GCA_030774435.1 of Actinomycetota bacterium. GTDB lineage: Bacteria > Actinomycetota > Thermoleophilia > Gaiellales > JALYLC01 > JALYLC01. The sequence continues at coordinate 672 of JALYLC010000784.1, read as the reverse complement.
GCAAAGAAAGTTTGAACACGTTCCTCGTTGGTGTGGGAGGTTCGTGCTGGCGTGGATTGTGATTCCGGGCTCGTTCGCTGCTGTTGTCGTTTCGTGGTGGGCGGTGCGGGGAGCGCGGAGCGGACCGCGCCGCCCCAGTTGTCTCGTGCAAGGATTTGTCTGCTGGGTTCTTGTTCCAGCCTTGTTCCAAAACCGCGAATGCGCTGCCTTAGACCGTCGTCGCTACGGACGAACTGGCGCAATCGCCACCCAGCCTGAAAGCCTGCATAAAGTGGAACTTTGGCTCAAAATAGCGAGAGCCGACGCGGGGATTCGAACCCCGGACCCCTTCATTACGAGTTATCAGCCTTAGCCGGTCATCTTGGCTCAACCATAACGAATAGGCAATTACTGGGTGGCATTTAGTGCATCGCAGGTGGCATTCTTGCGGTAGATTTCCGGCGTGAGCGCGAATTCCACGGCAACTTCGAAGGCCTCTGGGCGCCGGCTTGAGAGGCGAGTCGCGCCCGGGGTGTATGAGCGCCACGAGCGTGCCTGCGGTCTCAGCCGCGGTCTGAGCCGAAGCGCGTGCACGTGCCGTCCCGCCTTCCTCGCGCGCTGTGTCGACGCAACCGGTCGGAGGCGCTCTGCAACCCTAGCGACGCTCGCCGAGGCCGTTCGCTGGGCCGACAT
>JALYLC010000783.1 GCA_030774435.1 Actinomycetota bacterium | reverse complement strand
CCGCAGGGCGAAGCGCCGCAGGGCTGCAGGTATGTGCATCGCAGATTTGGCGCCCGGAAATCGTTGCCTCTCCGGGAGGTGGGTGCAAACGCTTGCGCAGGGGTCAGACCTCCTATGGAGTTGGGGGTCGTTCGAGCCTTCCCCCGAGGTCTGCCCCCGTGACACCTGGACACGCGCGGTGGCCTAGCGGCCGCAACGCCGGTTCGGGCGTCCTGGGCGGGTATCCGCCAGGACCCTCACTCGCTTACTGGCGCGCCGGGTTCTTGGATCGCGATCGCCTGGAGCGAGCGCGCGGCCTCTGCGCCTGGCAGGATGACGGCCTGAGCAGCGAGCGGACATCTCCGGCCGACATCACCTCCGCGGTCCTCGCGAGCTTCGACGGCTGCGCGGATGCCCGGCTGCAGCTGCTGATGGAGGCGCTGACGCGCCACCTCCACGCATTCGCGAGCGAAGTCGGATTGACGCAGTCCGAGTGGGAGGGGGCTATCCGGATCCTCACCGCGACGGGGCACATCACGGATGACCGGCGTCAGGAGTTCATCCTCTGGTCGGACTCACTCGGGCTCTCGATGCTCGTGGACGCCCTCGCCAACCCGCTGCCCGCAGAAGCGACGGAGTCGACCGTGCTCGGGCCCTTCTACGTGCCAGGCTCGCCGCTGCGCGAATACGGCGCGAATCTCGCCGAGCTGCCGGCGGGCGACCCCGCCTGGGTCCATGGCCGGATTCTCGGTGTGGGCGGCGAGCCGATTGCGGGAGCCGAGCTCGACGTCTGGCAGAACGGCGACGACCGGCTGTACGCGGTGCAGAACCCGGACGGCCCGGAGGATCACCTGCGCGGCAGATTCGTCGCCCGCGACGACGGGCGCTACGCCTTCCTCGCGGTGCGCCCGGTCCCGTACACGATCCCCGACGACGGCCCGGTCGGGGAGATGCTGAATGCGGTCGGCCGTCACCCCTGGCGACCGGCTCACATCCATCTGATCGCACGAGCGCCCGGCTACCGGACGCTCGCCACCCACATCTTCGACTCGGCCAGCGAGCACCTGGACTCCGACGCCGTGTTCGCCGTCAAGCCGTCGCTGCTGCGGGAGTTCGTGCTGCACGACCCGTCTCATCCCCAGACGCCGGCCGGCGTCGCGACGCCCTGGTTCGACGTCGCGAACGACATCGGCCTGATGCCGGGCGACGAGGCAGGCGAGCCGACGGATCCCGGCCGGACGGCATGACCGTCATCAGCGAGACGCTGGCGCGCCGGATCGTCTTCGGTGCGGGAGCGCTCGCGTCCCTGCCGTCCGAGCTTGCGGGCCTGGGCCTCGAGCGGCCGCTCGTGATCGCCGGACGGTCGCAGGCGATCCACGCCGAGCGCCTGCTGGCGGCCGTCGGCGCGGGCGGATCGATCATCGGCGTCCGCGTGCACGTACCGGCCGGACTCGCCGACGATGCCCGCGCGAACGCGCTCGAGCTCGGCGCCGACTGCCTCGTCTCCATCGGCGGCGGCTCTGCGGTGGGACTCGCGAAGGCCGTCGCGCTGGCGCAGGGACTTCCGATCGCGGCGGTGCCGACGACGTACGCGGGCTCCGAGCTGACCGTGGTCTGGGGCATGACCGACGACGGCCGCAAGACCACCGGCCGGGATCCGAGTGTGGCGCCCCGCCTGGTCGTCTACGACCCCGAGCTCACGTACGACCTGCCCGCCGGCGTGACCGCTGCGAGCGGGATGAACGCCGTCGCGCACTGCGTCGAGGCGCTCTGGGGTCCCGCCGCGACGCCGCTCACCGACATCGCGGCGAGCGACGGGCTCCGCCGGCTGGCACTGGGTATCCGCGCGTCGCTGCGTGCGCCACGCGACCCGGAAGCGCGGGCGACGGCGCTCACGGGGGCCTGGCTCGCGGGGGAGGCGTTCGCCGCCGGCGGCGCGCTCCACCACAAGCTCTGCCACGTGCTCGGCGGCATGTTCGACCTGCCCCACGCGGAGCTGCACGCCGCGCTGCTCCCGTACACCGCCGCCTTCCTCCTGCCGGCGGCTCCCGCGGCCGGGCGCCGGATCGCTGAGGCGCTCGACGGCGACGACCCGGCCGCGGCGATCGTCGCGCTGGCCGGCGACGTCGGCACGCCGAAGTCGCTGGCCGCGCTCGGCCTGACCGAGGACGACGCAGTGCGCGCAGCGGCGGTCGCAGCACCCGACGTCCCCGAGCACCCCCGACGGCCAACGCCCGCGGAGCTCGAGGATCTCCTCCGGCGCGCCGTCCGCGGCGCAGAGCTTTAGAGCGAAATGCTCCTAGAGCGCCGGCGCGACGCGCGCCGAGGTGCCTAGCACCATCAGCGTCTTCGTGCCGGTCACGCGACCGCTGCGGCGGAGGTCGTCGACGACGCGCTTGAGGTCGGCGACGTCCTTGACGCGGATCCAGGCCAGCGCGTCCGGATCGCCGGCTGTCGTGAACACCGCCTGGACCTCGGGGATGTCCTCGGCGATGCGGGCGATCTGATCGACCGGCGTCGACCCAACGAACCGCAGCTCCGTGAATGCCTCGAGCGGGCGCCCGAGCTTGGCGTGATCCACGCGCGCCGTGTAGCCGATGATGACCTGCAGCCGCTCGAGCCGATCGAGCCGCCGCTTGACCGCCGGGGACGAGAGATGAACGCGCTTGGCGATGTCGGACAGCGGGCGCCTGGCGTCTGCGCACAGCAGCGCGACGATCTCGTGATCCGTCTCGTCGAGCTCTCGTTCGGCAGAGGGCGTCGCCACGCAAGAAGCGTAGCGAAAACGCCTCGTGAACATCCGAAAGTTGCGTGGTGAGGGCGGCTGAGCGCCGGTGGCGCCCGCTGCGACGTCCACTGGCTTTGAATTCCCCATCGTGAGACCCGAGCCACGCACCGCCGTCTCCGATCCGCCGCCGTCGTCGCTCGACGTGCTCGAGTCCGTGGGGCGGCGCGTGCTCTGGCTCGCGACGAGCATGGTCCAGCACGCCAACCGCGTGCGCACGACGGCATCGGGCGTCAAGGTCGGCGGTCACGAGGCGTCCTCGGCCTCGCTGGTCGGCATCATGACCGCGCTCTACTTCGAGCATCTGCGCGCGCCCGACCGCGTCTCCGTCAAGCCGCACGCCGCGCCCGTCCTGCACGCGATCAACTACCTGCTCGGCTCGCTCGATCGCAGCCACCTCACGACGCTGCGCGAGTTCGGCGGGCTGCAGAGCTACCCGAGCCGGGCCAAGGACCCGGGCGTCGTCGACTTCTCGACCGGCTCCGTCGGCATCGGCGCGACGGCGACGCTCTGGAGTGCGATCGCCCAGCGCTACGTCGCCGGCCACTTCGACGTGCCCCAGGGCGGCCGCCACGTCGCGCTCGTCGGCGATGCCGAGCTCGACGAGGGCGCGATCTGGGAGGCGCTCGTCGATCCGATGGTCGCGCGCCTCGGAGAGGTGCTGTGGATCGTGGACCTCAACCGCCAGTCACTCGACCGGGTCGTGCCCGACATGGCGGCCGGACGGCTGCGCGGCATGTTCGAGGCGGCCGGCTGGGAGACGATCACGGTCAAGTACGGTCGCCGGCTGCGCGAGCTGTTCGCGCGCGAGGGCGGCGAGGCCCTGCGCCGGCGGATCGACTCGATGAGCAACGAGGAGTACCAGCGGCTCCTGCGGAGCCCTGCCGGTGAGCTGCGCGAGCGGCTTCCGGGCGACGGCGACGGACGGCGCGATATCGAGCGGCTCGCGAGCGAGCTCGACGACGCCGAGGTGACCGCCGCGATCGCCGACCTCGGCGGTCACGACCTCGCCGACCTGCTCGCTGCGTTCCGGCGCGCGGATGAGATCCGCGACCGCCCGGCCGTGATCTTCGCCTACACGATCAAGGCCCGCGGATTGCCGACGCAGGGTCACCCGGCCAACCATTCCGCGCTGATGTCGGCCGAGCAGTGGTCGCAGCTCGCCGAGCAGCTCGGCGCGGATGTCGCCGACCCCTGGGCGGCGTTCCCTGCGGAGGCGCCCGAGGCGGAGCTGTGCCGGCTGGCGGCTGAGCGGCTCCAGCGGCCTCTGCTGGCCGCTGCAAGGCCTCGCGCCGTGCCGCGCGACGTGGGACGCGTGCACACGAGCACCGCCTCGACGCAGCAGGCCTTCGGGCGCTTCTTCGTCGACCTGGCGCGCGCCGAGCCCGCCGTCGCCCAGCGCGTGGTCACCGTCTCGCCCGACGTGGCCTCGTCGACCAACCTGGGCGGCTGGATCAACCACGCCGGCGTCTGGAGCATGGGCGAGCGGATCGACTGGTTCGCCGACGATCCGCAGACGCTGATGCGCTGGCGCGAGTCCTCCCACGGCCAGCACATCGAGCTCGGCATCGCCGAGGGGAACCTGGTCGGCCTGCTGGGCGAGCTCGGAGCGACCTGGTCGCGCGCGGGTCTCCCGCTGCTGCCGATCGGCGCGCTCTACGACCCGTTCGTCAACCGCGCGCTCGAGCCGTGGTCGTTCGGCATCTATGCGGGCGGCCAGTCGATCCTTGTGGGAACGCCCTCGGGCGTGACGCTCGCGCCCGAGGGAGGCGCGCACCAGTCGATCATCACGCCGTCGGTCGGCCTGGAGCAGCCGGGCTGCGTCGCCTGGGAGCCCGCCTTCGGCCAGGACCTGGAGTGGGCGCTGCTCGCGGCGCTCGGAAATCTCGGCCATCCGCGAGGCAGCTCGGCGTACTTCCGCCTGAGCACGCGCCCGCTCGACCAGGCGCTGGCCTCGCTCCCCGGCGATCCGGCGGCACGCGAGCTCCGGCGCCGGCACGTGCTCGCCGGCGGCTATCTGCTGCGCGAGGCCGCGCGGGCCCCGGACATCGCGCTGGTCGGAATGGGCGCCGTGCTGCCGGATGTGCTCGCCGCTGCCGACGAGCTCACGGCGAGTGGCCTCGCGGTCGACGTGGTGTGCCTCACCTCCGCCGACCTCGTCTTCCGCGCGCTGCAGGCCCGGCAAGGGCTCGGCGACGGCGGCGACCATGCGATCCTCGACGTGCTCTTCCCGGCGCAGAGGCGCGCGCCGATCGTTGCCGTGCTGGACGGGCACCCGCACACCCTGGCGTTCCTCTCCGGTGTGCGCTCCACGCCGATCGCGAGCCTCGGCGTGCACGACTTCGGCCAGTCGGGCGACGTCCAGGATCTCTACGCCCATTTCGGCATCGACAGCGAGACGATCATCGGCGCCGCGCTCGACCTGACCGACATCCGGGACTGACAAGCTCCCAGGGTGCTCGCGCCACACGCTGAACGCATCGCCGCTGCGTATGGCTGCGGGCCGGCCGCCGAGCTGCTCGGGCCGATCGCGCGTGGCGAGCAGGGTGAGGTGTGGCGGCTCGAGACATCGCGGGGCACCTGGGCCGTGAAGCTGCTGTTCGAGCACCCGGATCTGTCCGCCACGCAGGCCGACGCGGCCTATCAGGATCAGGCCCGACGCGCGGGGGTGCCCATGCCTCGAGTGCAGCGCACGGTCGGCGGCGACGTTCTCTTGTGCGCCGGCGGGAGCTGGGTGCGGGTCTACGAGTGGGTGGACCTCGTGGAGCCCGATCCCGAGCTCGACCCCGCCGCGCGATCTGCAGGTCTGCCACCGCGATCTCTGGGCGGACAACGTGCGTGGCACGGCGACGGGCGCACTGTGCGTGATGCGCCCGCTGGCTGGAGCCCGGCGCGTCGGAGGCGGAGCGTGCGCGTGCGGCCGACAGGGTCGGCGAGTACGCCGGCCGGCCGGTCACGAGAGAGGCCATCGAGCGTCTGCTCACGCGACGTTGAAAACCGGATCGGCGCGCTAGGGTGGCCCGCATGCCCGGGACGCCGACGCTGCAGGGGCCGCGAGTGCGGCTCCGCCGGCTGGACGGCGCTGATCTGCCGGCGCTCGCAGCGATCCGCGCGGAGCCCGGCGTGCGGCGGTGGTGGGGCGACCCGCAGCCAGGCGACCTCGAGGCGCCCGCGGACGGCGACCTGCTCGCGATCGAGCTCGACGGAAGCGTCGCGGGCGCGATCCAGTACGAGGAGGTGACGGACCCGATGTACCGGAGCGCCGGCATCGACCTCTTCCTCGGCGCGGAGTGGGAGGGG
>JALYLC010000782.1 GCA_030774435.1 Actinomycetota bacterium | reverse complement strand
GATCCCGCCGTGCTGGAGCAGGCCCTCGAGGCCTACGGCGACGGCGTCGTCGCGGTCGCCGACCACCACAGCTTCGCGCGGCTCGCGATCCTGCGCGAGCGCTCCGCTCACGTTCTGGTGCTCGACCCGCCCGCACACCCGGAGGAGCTGGCAGCCCTGGCCGCTGCCGGCGGGCGCGTGCAGATCGCGGCGGCGGAGCCCGAGGCGGCCTTCGCACGCGCCTGCGTCGAGGCCGACGGGCTGCGCGCGGTCATGGCCGTGCTCTGGCGAGCCGCCGCGCGGGACTCCGTCACGCCGCTCGAGGAGTTGCGTGCACGCGCCGCCTGGCCCGACGTGCCGCCGCCGGCCGATCTGGTCGACTCGGCGCTGGCCGCGCTGGCCGAGAGCGGCGTCGTCGAGCTCACGGATGGCGGCCTGCGCCAGCTGGCCGTGGCCGGCAAGAGCGATCTCGCGGCCTCGCCCGCCTACGCCCTGCATGAGGGGCGACGGGAGCGCGCGCTCGCGTGGCTGGACGCCCTGCTGGCCGGGCGCCCCGCGCACCCGGCCGCCGCCGCGTAACCCACGGCGCGCGGGCGGTACCATGAGAGGTCCGATGTCGACTCCGGCACGCACCCCGCATCAGTTCGACGAGCAGCTCCGTCCCCTGGTCGACGAGTTGCTCGCCAGCCTGCTCGAGGCGGGGGACGACGCCGATATGGCCGCCATCGAGCGCGCCTGCGCGTTCGCCGCCGAGCGGCACGCCGACCAGATGCGCAAGTCGGGCGAGCCGTACGTCGTGCATCCGCTGGGCGTCGCGCGCATCTGCGCGGAGCTGCGGGCCGAGACTCCCGTGATCGTCGCTGCGCTCCTGCACGACACGGTGGAGGACACCGAGACGACGATCGAGGAGATCGCAGCGGAGTTCGGCGACGACGTCGCGCTGCTCGTGGACGGCGTCACCAAGCTGTCGCGCATCCACTTCGACTCGCGCGAGCAGGCGCAGGCCGAGAGCTATCGCAAGATGGTGCTCTCGATGGCGCGCGACGTGCGCGTCGTGGTCGTCAAGCTCGCCGACCGCCTGCACAACATGCGCACGCTCGGGCCGCTGGCCAAGCAGAAGCAGCTGCAGAACGCGCGCGAGACGCTCGAGGTCTATGCACCCATCGCGCACCGCCTCGGCATCCACCAGATGAAGTGGGAGCTCGAGGATCTCGCGTTCACGACGCTGCACCCGCGCCGCTACGCCGAGATCGAGGCGCTCGTCAGCCAGCGGCGCGCCGATCGCGAGCAGGACGTGGGCGAGGCCGCGCGCATCCTCGACGAGGCCCTGCGCGAGGTGGCGATCAGCGCCGAGATCCTCGGCCGCGCCAAGCACTTCTATTCGATCTACCAGAAGATGGCGCGCGGCGGCAAGGAGTTCAACGAGATCCTCGACCTCACCGCGATGCGCGTGCTGGTCGACTCCGTGAAGGACTGCTACGGCGCGATCGGCGTGCTGCACGCGCTCTGGAAGCCGATTCCGGGTCGCTTCAAGGACTACGTCGCGATGCCGAAATCGAACGGCTACCAGTCGCTGCACACCACCGTGATCGGGCCGAAGGGCCAGCCGCTCGAGATCCAGGTGCGGACCCACGCGATGCACCAGACGGCCGAGTACGGCGTCGCCGCCCACTGGATCTACAAGCACCGCGGCGAGGAACGGCAGCTGGCCTGGCTCGGCCGCGTCGTCGACGCAGCGGGCCTCGCCGACCCGGCGGAGTTCATGGACTCGCTGATGGGCGAGATGTTCGACGACGAGGTGTTCGTGTTCACCCCGCAGGGCGAGGTCAAGGCGCTGCCGAGCGGCGCGACGCCGCTCGACTTCGCCTACGCCGTGCACACCGACGTCGGCCACCGCTGCGTGGGCGCGAAGGTCAACGGGCGCATCGTCCCGCTGCACTCCGAGCTCGCCTCGGGCGACATCGTCGAGATCCTCACCTCGAACCGCGAGCGCGGCCCGTCGCGCGACTGGCTGACGCTCGTGCGCACCTCGCGCGCCCGCAACAAGATCCGCCAGTGGTTCGCCCACCAGCAACGCGAGGACCTCGAGCAAAAGGGCCGCGACTCGCTCGCGCAGGCGTTCCGCTCGAACGGCCTGCCGAGCCAGAAGCTGTCGTCGGCGCCGCTGCTGGCCCAGCTGATCCGCGAGATGGGCTTCAAGAAGGCCGACGACTTCTACGTCGCCATCGGCGGCGGCAAGGTGCAGGTCGGGCAGGTCGTCAACAAGGTGCTGCAGCGGCTCAAGACGACCGAGGTGGCCGAGGAGCAGTCGCCCGCGACGCGCCGCCACACGCGCGCCCGCGTCGGCTCGTCGCAGCAGTACGGCGTGGTCGTCGACGGCACGACCGACCCCAACGTGCTGGTGCGCATGGCCAAATGCTGCACGCCCGTGCCTGGCGATCCAATCACGGGCTACATCTCGGTCGGCCGCGGGATCACGATCCATCGCGAGGACTGCCCCAATGTGCGTACGCTGAAGCGCTCGCCCGAGCGCTTCTGCCCGGTCAGCTGGGACGGCGAGGCCAGCCAGTCGTTCCGGGTCGAGATCGCGGTCGATGGCTGGGACCGGGCGCGTCTGCTCGAGGACATCGGCCGCACGTTCGCCGAGAACGGGTGCAACATCGTCGAGTACGGCGGCGTCACGCAGGACCAGATGGCCAAGAACTGGTACGTCGCCGAAGTCGGCGACGTGAAAGAGCTCAAGAGCGTGCTCTCGGCTCTGCGCAACATCGAGTCGGTGTTCGACGCCTACCGCGTCACGCCGCGTTCGGGCCCGGTCGACTGACGCGTGCCCATCCTCGAGTGCGAGGACCTGCGCAAGACGTTTGCGGACGGCTTCGAGGCCGTCCGCGGCATCACCTTCGACATCGAGGAAGGTGAGGCGTTCGGGCTGCTCGGGCCCAACGGCGCAGGCAAGACGACCACGATGCGCGTGCTGGGCACGCTGCTGCTGCCCACCTCGGGGCGCGCGGTGGTGGCGGGTCACGACGTCGTGCGGGAGGCCGGCGCGGTGCGCCGTGCGATCGGCTTCGCGATGCAGGAGGCCGGCCTGGCACGCTACGCCACGGGTCGCGAGCACCTGCACATGATGGGCCGCCTGTACGGGCTCTCCCGCACCCAGACCCGCTCGCGCGCGGATGAGCTGCTCGTGCTGTTCGGGCTCGAGGAGGCCGCCGACCGCCAGGTGCGCACCTACTCGGGCGGAATGCGCCGGCGCATCGACCTGGCTTGCGGGCTCGTGCACCGGCCGCGGCTCCTCTTCCTCGACGAGCCTACCACCGGCGTCGACCCGACCTCGCGGGCAGCGCTCTGGGAGGAGCTGCGGCGGCTGCAGTCCGAGGGCGTGTCGCTGTTCCTCACGACGCACTACCTCGAGGAGGCGGACCGCCTCTGCGACCGCCTCGCGATCGTCGATCGCGGCGTGATCGTGGCGCGCGGCACGCCCGACGAGCTCAAGGCCGAGGTCGGAGCCGACGTCGTCACCGTGGGGCTCTCCGACAGCCAGGCGCCGTTCGCCGCCGAGGCGCTGGGGGTGCTGGGCCGCGTGCGTGTCGCCGGCAGCGGCCGCAGCGTTGCGCTCGAGCTCACCGACGGCGCCTCCGCCGTCGCGGGCATCGTGGAGCGCCTGCGCGGCGCGGGCATCGTCCCGGCGACGATCACGGTGGCGCGGCCGACGCTCGACGACGTCTTCCTGCGCTACACGGGCGCGACGATCGAGGAGCACGACGAGCAGAACGCCGCGCCGGCGGGGCGGCGCTGATGCGGCTCGCGGTCGAGTCCGGGGTGCTGTTCCAGCGGGCGCTGCGCGAGATCCCGCGCGTACCCACGCGCATCGCGTTCCCGGTCATCGGGCCCGTCATGCAGCTCGTCCTGCTGACGGCCGTGCTCTCCCGGGTGACGCAGCTGCCGGGCTATCCGGCGCGCTCGTCGGTGCAATTCATGGCCGCCGGCGTGCTCTCGCTCACGGTGCTCGCGGGCGCCGGCGGCGCGGGCTTCCAGATGGTGCAAGACATCGACACGGGCTTCTTCGACAAGCTTCGCGTGGCGCCGATCAGCCGCGCCGCGATCGTGCTGGGGCTGCTGCTGACGGATGCCACGCGCCTCGCCGTGCAGTCGCTGATCGTGATCATCCTCGCGCTGCTCCTGGGTGCGCACATCGCAACGGGAGTCCTCGGGCTGCTCGGCATGCTGGCCCTTGCCGCGGTCTTCGGCATGGCCTGGTCGGGGATCTCGCTCAACGTCGCGCTGCGCACCCGCAATCCCGAGGTCACGGCGGCCGCGGGCGTGCTCACGTTCCCGCTCTACTTCGGCTCGACGGCGTTCATGCCGCACGACCTGCTGCCCGGCTGGCTCCAGTGGTTCAACATCTTCAACCCCATCAACTACCTGATCACGGCCGACCGCGCGCTCATGTCGAGTCACTGGGACTGGCACGCGATCGGCGGCGCGCTGCTGACCTCGCTGATCGTCGGTGCTGTCACGATGCCGCTGGCAACGCGGGCGTTCCGGCGCGCCGTCTCGAGCTAGGCGATCCACGCCGTCGCACCGCGCTGGTAGTGTCGCGGCATGCAACTGCTGGACGGAGAGGAGATCGTCTGGAGCGGGCGGCCGTCGTGGCGGTCGATGCTCGCCTTCTACATCAAATGGGGCCTGCTGGCGCTCGTGCCGGGCGTCGGCGGCCAGATCGTTGCCAGCTTGTCGAGCGCCGACTCCTACCGCTGGTGGCTCTGGCTGATCACGGTCGTGCTGCTTCTGGTCGTGCTGCTCGCGGGCTGGCTCAAGCGCATCGACACCCACTACATCGTCACGAACCAGCGCATCAACATCCGGCACGGCATCCTCTCGCGCGCCGACCACGCGACGTCGTATGAGCGGTTGCAGAACGTCAAGACCTATCAGAGCATGATCGAGCGCATGCTGAAGGTCGGCCTCGTCGACTTCGACACGGCCGCGGGCGACGATTTCGACTTCAAGTTCGTGGGCATCAACGATCCCGGCGGGCTCGCCCGCCAGATCGCGGAGCTCCAGCGCTCGGCGATGCAGGCGCACGCGAGCCCGCAGACCCAGCACGGCGTGTAGGGACCGGGATCCCCCTGGGCAGGCTCGTCGCGGCGCTGGCCCTCGGGCTGTGCCTGACGGCGTTCGCGGTGCCCGCGGCAGCGGGCGTGCGCGCGTTCCGCACGTCCGACGGAAGCGAGGACCCGGCGTTCGTGAGGCTGGGTGCCCGGACCCGCGTCGACCGCGTGGTCGCGGACGGCTCGCTGGGCGTCTACCTGATCGGCCGCATCGTCGTCAACGGCGGAGCGCGCCAGATCGTCCACCTGAAGCGCAATGGGACGGTCGATCGCGCGTTTCGGCCCTCCGTCCGGGGCGGCAGCGTCGCCGACGCGGCGCTGCGCGCCGACGAGCTCGCGCTCATCGGGACGTTCCGGTCGATCGACGGCCACGCGCGCACCCGTGTCGCGGTCGTCGACGCGCACACGGGCCGCCCGCTCGCCTGGAAGCCGCAACTGCCCATCTCGGCAAGCCTCTACGGCCTCCGTCAGGTCGCGTTCGCGGGCCGGACGCTGGTGGTCGGCACTGACGGCGGTCTCCTCGCCTGGCGCCGGGGTGCCGCGCACACGGCCTGGGCGCGTGACTTCCAATTTGCGCTGATCGCGCCATGGCGGCGTGCGATCTGGGCGGTCGTGACGACCCCGAAGCGCGGTACGCGGCTCGCGTCGATCGACCCCGCCAGCGGTCGCACGCGCATCACCGGGCAGAACGCCGACCATGTCTCCGCGCTGCAGGCAGTCGGCGGGCGGCTGATCGCGCTCAGCCGGGGCTCGTACTGGCGGGTCGACCATCCCAACGACGCCCGCCTCGCGTCGTGCGGTCAGGCGCGCGGCGGCACGAAGACCGAGCTCGTCGCGGTGGCCGTCGCCGGCGATGCCCGCACGCTGTACGTGGGCGGCGCGCCCATCTCCCTCGACGAGCCGGGCAGGGTGCCGGCGGTGACGGCCTGCCCATGGTCCGGCCGCAGCACGAGCTTCCGCTCGCCGTCCTTCGGCTATTCCGCCCACGGCCCCATCGTCTCGGGACTGGCGCTCGTGGGCGCGCACGTGCTCGTCTTTACGCGAATGTTCTGAGGGCCCTCAGGGATCCCAGTGCTCGCCGCCGGTGTCCCAGCCGACGAGGCAGTACGGGGCCAGGAGCGCCGCAACGCGCGAGAGGTCGGCATCCAGCTCGCGCGGCGCCTCGCTCCCGAACCAGAGCCCGGCGACGGTGTCGCCGCGGTAGACGATCGGCACGGTCAGCGCCGGTTCGGGCATGCCATCCGGCGCACGTCCGGCGAGCGGGCCGACGACCATCTCCCGCTGCTCGACGAACGCGATCGCGCTCCAGGGCGCCCCCGCGCCCGCGTGCACCGCGGCCAGCGAGGCGCGCAGGATCTCGTCGGCTTCCTCGCCGCCGTCGACGATCGCCTGCACCTCGTCCGCGATGCTCACGCGCTGCCCTCGAAGCCCTCCACGGCGTCGCGCCAGTCGTCCGGCACGGGTGTCGGCTGCCGCGCGGCCCGGTCGATCAGCACCATCACCTGCTCGGCGCGCGCCAGCAGGTCGCCGGACTCGCAATGGTGCACCGCGACCTCGACCCGCCACGAGCTGCGGCCGAACGCCGCCGTGCGGATGAAGACCTCGATCTCGTCGTCGAAGCGGGCCGGCGCCTCGTATTCGCACTGCGTCCTGCGCATCACGAACTCGAGCCCGGAAGGCAGCGAGTGGAGCAGGTGGAGGTGGCGCTGGTACTCGACGCGAGCGCGGTCGCAGTAGGGGAAGTAGCGCCCGTAGTAGACGACGGCCTGCGCGTCGGTCTCGTCGAAGCCGACGCGCAGCCGGATCGAGAACCGGTACGGCGGCCGCGCCGTCGTCGGCCCTGCGCTCACGAGCGGATCAGCGCCAGCACCTCGTCGCGGCGGAGCTCCATCTCGGCCGCGGTGTAGGCCTCCAGATTGAGGCGCAGCAGCGGCTCGGTGTTGGACGGGCGGACGTTGAAGTGCCAGTCGTCGAAGTCGACCGACACGCCGTCGAGGTGGCTGATCCGACCGCCCTCTCCGCGCGGGCCGTAGCGCTCCTTGAGCTCCTGCAGCTTGAGCGGCACGTCGGCGACCGTGGAGTTGATCTCTCCCGAGAGGTGGTAGCTCGCATGCAGTGGCGCAAGCAGTTCGGAGATCCACTTGCCCGAGCGCGAGACGAGCTCCAGCACGACCAGCGCCGGCACGATGCCCGTGTCCACGCCGTAGAAGTCACGGAAGTAGTAGTGGCCCGAGACCTCGCCGGCGAAGAGCGCGTTCTCCTTGCGCATGCGGTGCTTGATGAAGGCGTGGCCGACCCGGCTCGCGATCGCCGTGCCGCCCATGCGCGCGACGGTGTCGGGCACCGCTCGAGAGGCGCGCAGGTCGTACAGGATCGTCTCTCCCGGGTGCTTCGCGAGCATCGACTCGGCGATCAGCGCGGTGATGAAGTCGCCCGGCACGAACTCACCCGTGTCGTCGATGAAGAAGCAGCGGTCGGCGTCGCCATCCCAGGCGATGCCGAGGTCGGCGCCGGTGCGCTTGACCTCGCCGATGATGAACTGCCGGTTCTCCTCCAGCAGCGGGTTGGGCTGGTAGTGGGGGAACGTTCCGTCCGGCTCGAAGTGGCAGCGCTCGGCCCGCAGCGGCAGGCGCTCGAGGATGGGCTCCATCATCGTCCCCGCCATGCCGTTGGCGCCGTCGAGCACGATGTGCAGCGGTGCGATTGCGTCGACGTCGACGATTGCGAGGCAGCGCTCGGCGAAGCCCTGCAGCACGTCGCGCTTTCCGCGTTTCCCCTTGGCGCCCGGCGTGCGGAAGGCCCCCGCGATCGCGCGATCGCGCACCTTCTCGATGCCGCCGTCCCCGCCCAGGGGCAGCGCGTTGCGGCGCACGATCTTCATGCCGTTGTACTGCTTAGGGTTGTGCGAGGCGGTGACGATCAGGCCGCCGTCGTAGCCGTGCTCGCAGACCGCGTAATAGAGCATTTCGGTGCCGACGAGCCCGATCTCGTCGACGTCGCTGCCCGCGTCGAGCGCGGCCTGGATCGCGGATTCGCAGAGGTCGGGCGAGGTCAGGCGCATGTCGCGTCCGATCGCCATGGTGCGAGGCTCGAACTCGTCCACGTACGCGCGCACGATGCGGTACGCGCCGTCGGCGTCCAGCTCGTCGGGGACGATGCCGCGCACGTCGTAGGCCTTGAAGACCGAGGGGTCGAGGGTCATGGCCGCAATCCTATTTCGGCCAGGCCGAGGCCAGCGCAGTGCGCGTCTCCGAGAGGTGCTGCGGCATCACGCGCACGTCTGCGAGCACCGGCATGAAGTTGACGTCGCCGCTCCAGCGGGGCACCACGTGCAGGTGCAGGTGATCCTCGATCCCGGCGCCTGCGGCCGCGCCGAGGTTGAAGCCGACGTTGTGGCCCTGCGCTCCGAGCGCGCCCTCGAGCGCCTGCAGGGCCTGGGCGAGCAGCTCCCAGAACTCGGCCCGCTCGGACGCGTCGAGATCCCCGGGGCCGGCGACGTGCCGGAAGGGCACGATCATCAGGTGCCCGCTGCCGTAGGGGTAGAGGTTGAGCACGGCGTAGCAGAGCTCGCCGCGGTGGACGATCAACGCGTCCTCATCGCTCTGCGCGAGCTGGGCACAGAACACGCAGCCGCCCGGGCGAGGGCCGCCGATGTAGCTCATGCGCCATGGCGCCCACAGACGCTCCATGGCACGGAGGCTACATGTCGCCTCAACCGGCACGGGGCCGGCCTCTCGGC
>JALYLC010000781.1 GCA_030774435.1 Actinomycetota bacterium | reverse complement strand
CCTACCCGGTCGCGCAGCGCTCCCGCACGGTCGCCGCCAACCTCGTCCTTCAGGTCCTGCACGACACGACGCGTGAGCTCGACCGCTGCCGCCGGCCCGCGCACACGCGTCGAGCTTGTCTAGCCGGGGATCGTTCCCGGCCGACCACCGCTGCGGCCTGCCGTCGGGCGCGCCGCTCGCCGACCCGCCGCGCGTTCCTTGTCCTTGCGGCGGTTCGCGCGAATGTGATCTCGCGTCGCGACGCGACGCTGATTCTGCGCAGCCGCTTCCAGGATGTTCCGCTGCGCGTCCTCGCCGACGAGGCGGATGTGCCCTACCAGGCGCTGTTGAAGCGGCGGCAGCGGGCCGAGCAGACGCTGCGCGAGTGGCGCCGTATGCAGGGAAATGTCCGAAACCGAAGCCAGAAGGTCCTTACCTCTAGTGGACACCAGCGCCGGCGGCGCCCCGAGCGCGTGGCGAGCCGCTGCCGCCGTCCCTGCGATCGGACGGCTGGCTCTCGTTTCGAACTGAAGGAGGGTTTCTGATGCGACGGAGCACGCTTCCCGCCGCCTGCGCCTACGCGACCGTCGTGTTCTTCGTCGTCGCTCCGGACGCACTCGCGGCAACAGACCTCAACACGGTCATCGACAACCTCAAGCTCTGGCTGACCGGTCTCCTGGCCGGGCTTGCGACGGTGTTCCTGATCGTCGGTGGCGCACGCTACGCGATGGCAGGCGGTGATCCGGTCCGCTTGGAGAAGGCAAAAAGCGCGATCTCCTCCGCCGGTCTCGGCTACGCCTTCGCGTTGTTCGCACCCGTGATCGTCACGATCATCCAAAAGATCGTCGGCGGATGAACCGCCGCCATCGCACAGCAGTTCTCGTTGCCACGCTGATCGTCGTCTTGCTGTTGCCGACGCTGGCATTTGCCGCGCCGCCCGCGTCCACAGCTCCAGTGTCGGCCGCGAGCGGCGCGACTCCGACGCGCGTAACCACAACCGGTCCCGGCGTACAGGTCGGGCCCGCCCCACCGGCGTCGACGACGCCGACGCAGACGACGACCGTGGGCGGCGACAAGGCGAGCCATCCGGCTTTCTGGGATCTGCCGGGCCGGGTCAAGCAGGCGATCAACGACTGGTTCAAGAGCCTCGCTCTCGACGCGCTGACCCCGATGCTCGACCTCGTCGGCAAGACCGTTCTCGCCACGCCCGACCTGGCGGCGAATCCGCAGGTCGCGGGCTTGTGGCAGATCAGCTTGATCGCCTCCGACGGGCTGCTTGTCCTCTTCCTCTTGGTCGGTGCCGGCGTGGCGATGAGTCACGACAGCTTGCAGAGCCAGTACGCGCTCAAGGACCTGATCCGGCGCTTGTTCTTCGCCGGCATCGTCATCAACGCCAGCCTCAGCCTGAGCGGCCAGTTGATCACGGTCGCGAACGCACTCGCCGGTGCGTTCCTCGGCGACGGCGCCAGCGCCGCCGCGAGCACCGGCTCGCTGCAGACGCTCGTCGTCGGGGCGTTAGCGGGTGGCGGCATCTTCCTCACACTGCTCGGCCTCGGCTGCGCGGTCGCCGCCGTGATCCTCGTCGTCCTTTACCTACTGCGCACGGCGATCGTCGTCCTGCTCGTTTGTGCGGCGCCGCTGATGTTGCTCTGTCATCTCTTCCCGCAGACCGAATCGCTGGCGCAGTTGTGGTGGAAGGCGATCACCGCGTGTCTGGCGGTGCAGGTCTCGCAGGCGCTTGTCTTGGCTGCGGCGGTGCGTGTCTTCTTCGCCGGTAGCGGCGGCGGCGGTCTTGGCCTCACGGTCAGCGGCAGCGTCGTCAACATGCTGCTCTGCCTCTGCCTGCTGTTCGTCTTGGTCAAGATCCCCTTCTGGGCGAGGCAGCTCGCCTTCGGCGGCCGCGGCGCCAGCACGACCGTCCGGCTCGCCAAGGTCTACGCCGCCTCCAAGCTCGTGCGGACGGTGATCTGAGATGTCCGCGGTCAAGGTTCCGGCCGATGTCGAGCTCGAGGACAAGCTCGCCTTCGGCCTCACCGCCCGCCAACTCGCCCTGCTCGCGGGCAGCGGCGTCTGCGCCTACGGCGCTTACCTGCTCCTGACCGCTCTCGTCCCCGCGCCGGTCGCCCTCGCTGCGCCGCTGCTTGTGGTCACGTGTGGGCTGTTGCTCGCGCTCGGACGCTACGACGGCATGAGTGGCGACCAACTCGCGCTCGCCGTCGGCCGCTACTTGCATGCGCCAAAGCAACAGCTGCTCGCCCCCGACGGCCTCCCCGCGCCACTCGCCCGCCGCTCACCCGCGCGCGCCGCAACACTCGACATCCCGGTCCGGCGCATCCTCCGCAATGGGCTCGTCCAGCTCGCGGACGGCAGCCACTGCCTCCTGGTCGAGGCACGCGGGTCGAGCTTCGAGCTGCGCAGCCAGGTCGAGCAGACCGCCTTCGTCGACTGCTTCGCCCGCTTCCTCAACAGCCGCGCGGAGCCGGTTCAGCTCACAGTGCGCAGCGAGCCGGCCACCCTCACCGCGCACGCGGCGCGGCTCGAGGCTGCCGCCGACGGACTGCCGCGAGAGCTCGCAGCCGCCGCGCGGGAGCACGCCGTCTTCCTCCGCAAGCTCGCGCACGAGACGCGCCTCTTGCGGCGACGAATCGTCTTGGTGCTCGGCTCGCCGCAACGCGACCCCGAACTCGCCTCCGCCAGCCTCACCCGGCAAGCCGCCGAGGCGACACAGATCCTCGCCGGCGCCGAGGTCGCGCTCCGCCCCCTCAGCGGTGAGCAGGCGGCATCGCTGCTATCCGCCAGCCTCGATCCGCCCGGCCCGACCGCCGGCTCCGACTTGGAAGGAGTCATCCATGCGACATCGCAAACGACCGCAGAGGCGCCAAGAGCAACCTGACCCGCAGCGCGGCCTGCTCGGTCCGGCCGCGCTGCACGTGCACGCCGACCGGCTGCGGGTCGGCGACTGCTGGCAGCGAACGTTCGCGGTCGCCGGCTACCCGCGTGAGGTCGGCTACGGCTGGCTCGCCCGCCTGCTCTCCGCGCTACCCGACCTCGACGTCTCGATGCACGTCGAGCCATTCCCGGCCGAGCTCGCCGCACAGCGGTTGCAGAAACAGCGCGCCCGCTTCGAGTCCACCCGCAGGCTCGAACTGGAACGCGGGAGCCTCGCCGACCTCGGCGTCGCCGCCGCCGCCGAGGACGCACACCAACTCGCAAGCCGGCTCGCGCGCGGTGAGAGCCGCCTCTTCCGCGCCGGCCTCTACCTGACCGTCACCGCCACAACCGAGAACGAGCTCGCCCACGCCGCCGAGCGGGTCCGCACCCTTTGCGCCTCTCAGCTGCTCAGCTGCACCCCAACCACCTTCCGCGCCCTCGACGGCTGGCTCTCCGGTTTGCCGCTCGGCCTCGACCGGCTCCGGCTGCGGCGCACCTTCGACAGCGAGGCGCTCGCCGCCTCCTTCCCCTTCGCGGCAAGCGAGCCGCCGCTCGAGGACGAGGGATGCTTCTACGGCCTCACCGACACCGGCGCCCCGGTCGTCTACGACCGCTTCGCTCAAGACAATTACAACAGCGTCATTCTCGCCCGCACGGGCGCCGGCAAGTCCTACCTCGCCAAACTCGAAGCGCTCCGCCTGCTCTACCAAGACGTCCAGGTATTCATCGTCGACCCCGACGACGAATACCGCCGCCTCTGCCAACAAGTCGGCGGCGCCCATCTCCCTCTCGCCGGAGCCAACCCGGTCACGCTCAACCCACTCGACCTTCCCGAGAGAAGCGCGTCGGCGATCTCCGAGCGGATCGTCTTCCTCACCGAGCTGATCGAACTCCTGGCCGGCGGGCTCACCGGAGCCGAACTCGCCGCGCTCGACCAAGCCGCCCAGGCCACCTACGCCAACCAGTCGACGCCGCTCTTGCGCGATCTCGCCGCCCAACTCGAACAGAGCGGCCGTGGCGGGAAGCGGCTCGCCGAACGTCTCGCCCCCTACACGACCGGCTCGCTCTCGGCACTGTTCAACGCGCCGACAAGCGTGCAGCCGGAGGGGAGACTCGTCTGCTTCTCGCTGCGCGGTCTCTCCGAACGACTCAAACCCGTCGCCCTGCTGCTCTGCCTCGACACGATCTGGCGCAGCCTCGACCACGGTCTGCGCAAACGCTGCGTGCTCGTCGACGAAGCCTGGCTACTGATGCGCGAACCGGCCGGGGCGAGCTTCCTCTACCGACTCGCAAAGTCCGCGCGCAAACGCTGGTGCGGCCTGACGACGATCACGCAGGACGCCGGCGACCTGCTCGCCTCCGAACTCGGGCAGTCGATCATCAGCAACGCCTCCAGCCACGTCTTGCTGCGCCAGGCGCCGCAGGCGATCGACCGCGTTCAGCAGGCGTTCCGGCTCACCGACGGCGAGACCCGCTACCTGCTCACCTGCCCGCGCGGCAGCGGACTCTTCATCGTCGGCGACAGCCGCTTCCCGCTCCGCGTCACCGCCAGCGCAACAGAACATGCCTGGGCGACCAGCAACCCGGCCGAGCTCGCCTCGGCCACACCCTGAACAGCGCCATCGCGGCCGCCGCCTCTCTGCTCCTCCTCCCCGTCCTCTTCATCGCCGCTGCGCTCGGCGGGGAAGCCGCGCCGACC
>JALYLC010000780.1 GCA_030774435.1 Actinomycetota bacterium | reverse complement strand
GCTCACTAAGTTAGGCGATCAAAAGGGGGGAGGGAGCGGCGAAGCGCTGCCCTCCCGGACGGGAACTGCGAGGCGACTCGCTGGTTGGTCACCGAGGTCGCGACCCGCGAGCCCGCACGTGAGCGCTCACTAACTTACGATTCAAAAAAAGGGAGCCAGCGCCGAACCGCTGCCCTCCCTACCGCAGATGAGGTCCGCCTCGCGGCGTTCACGCGGCCTCGGCGTCATGCTCGTCGATGTCCAAGCCCTCAAGGCTCGAGTCGCCGCGGTGGGCGGCGAGGTCGACGGTGCCCTGCGGTCCGTCGTCGATGACGCGGGTCGCCGGTGCAGTGCTCCGACCCGCGGCGAGGAAACGGAGGGACCGGCGGCCGGGCCACGCGCCCGGGACCGGTGCTCGACTCGTACTCGATCGACGCCGACCATGAGCTGTCCTCCTACGGCGTGCTCAGCTCGAGGCGTGCCGGGCGGCCTCCTTCCGTCGACAAGGAGCAGCGCCGGGCTGAGCGCGGCTTGCTCTGGGAGTGCGCCGAGGCTAGGTTGATCTGCGTCCACGGTGGCTGGCAAAGCCGCCTCCATGAGCAAACCAAGAGGTGTCGGTATGGCTGGCAAGAGCGATTTGCTGCGCGAGCGCTACGCGCAGTTCTCGCAGGGTGACCTCGAAAGCGCGCTGTCGAACTGGTCCGAGGATTTCACCTGGGAGGGTGGGAACTCCGAAGACATGCCCGGTGGGGGCACGCACGAGGGCAAGGACACGGCCGTTAAGGTCCTTCAGCAGGCCGTGGGGGCGTGGGATGAGTTCTCGCTCGTCGCCGACGAGTTCTTCGAGGACGGCGACACGGTCGTGGTGCTCGGCCATACCGACGTCACGAAGGGTGACAGGAGCGCCAAGCTGCCCGTCGTGCATATCTGGCGCTTCCGTGGCGACGACGAGGTCTGTCGACTGCAGATCCTCACCGACACGCTGCACGCCGCAGACATCCTTGGCAAAGCCTGACGCGCTGGACGGGCGCGCTGGACGGGTTCGTGAGTGTCAACGCCCGACGCCGGCCCACCCAGGCGTCGCTCCCCTACGGACTCAACTCGCACCCTGGAGCATGAACGACGATTGAGACGGCGTGATGCGCACAGTCGCCTAGGTTTCCGCATCTGAACGGGGCCCGTGTCAATGAGGTGGTGAGCTGTTGTGTCGTGGGTCGCGCGGGGCTGGCGAAACGGCAGGGCAACGCCGGAGCGCTGCCCTCCCGGAACGCGACTTGAGCCGGGCCCTTCCGGTTCACGCGGCCTCGGCGTCATGCTCGTCGATGTCCAAGTCCTCAAGGCTCGACTCGCCGCGGTGGGCGGCGAGGTCAACGCTGCTCTGCGGTCCGTCCTCGATCACGAACGCGTCGCGGTGCAGCTCGACGAGACGGGGTGAGAGCATCGGCCGCACGAAGTCCCAGACGGCGCTGCGCAGCGGGTGCTGGCCGCCGGGCAGCGCGTCGCGCGGCTTGCGCGCCATCCGCTCGGAGCCGAGTGCCTTGGTGCGGGTGACGCCGTCGGGGTCGAGCACGAACGCCGCACTCCAGCGGGCCACGAGGCCGGCGATCGCTCTCAGCGGGTCGGGGTCCTCGAGCGCGCGCTGGAGCTCGGCGTCGGCGATCGCGTCGGTCTGGCGCGGCTCGTGGCGGCCGGAGTCGCCGACGGGCTGCTGGCGCTCGCGGTCACTCCAGCCCGCGCCGTAGGCGATCAGCTCCCGCTGGTGGTGGGCGAGCAGGTGGCAGACGATCGCTTTGAGCGCTTGCAGCTGCGCGTCGGTGGGGTCGATCAGCCCGGCGCGCAGGTCGTGGCCGAGGCCGAGGTTTGAGCGCGTCGCCTCGATCTGGCGGGCGCGCGCGTCGGCGCGCCGGGCGCGGTCCTGCTCACCGGCTCCGCGCAGGTCTGCGTCGTTGAGGCCGGCGCCGGCGAAGTAGCTCTGCTCGCGCGCGATGGCGCCGTCACTGGCTTCGAGCTGCTCGCGGATCGCGTCGAGCATGAACACGGGGTCGATGACCCAGATGCCGGCGGCGAAGTCCGCGCCGCGCTCGTGCACGTAGGCGTAGCGACCGGTGCGCGCCCGTTCGCGCAGCGCGCCGTCGACTCGCAGCTTGCACGCCGTCGTCCTCGCGCGGGCGGCGAGCGCGTCGAGCTCCGCGTCGAGCTTCTCCGCCGCGCAGTCGAGGATGCCGGCGAGCTGTCGCCGGTCGGCTGCGGTGAGCTGGGTTCGGGCGCGCGCGATCTGCTCGACTCCGTCGAGCAGCGCGCCGTCGTCGATGCGCACGGCGTAGGTGTGCTCGTCCTCGACCAGGGTGCGGTGC
>JALYLC010000779.1 GCA_030774435.1 Actinomycetota bacterium | reverse complement strand
ATCGGCGAGCGCGTCACGCGCCACGCCGTCGGCGACCGCGTCACGCTCGAGCCCGGCCTGCCTGCGGGCACTGCCGCGAGTGCCGCAGCGGGCGCTACAACCAGCCCTCTGGTCCCAGCGCGCGGTCGAGCAGCGTGTTGATGTGAAGGGTACGTCTGCCCGGACTCGTCGGTCATCTGCGTCGTCGCCTGGTAGACGTCGATCATCTTTCCGTCGGTGTCGGTGAAGCGCATCGGTATGCCGGAGCCCGTGAAGAGCCCGGGGTAATCGCGCACCCACCCCTTGGGCCAGTAGTAGTAGCCCGTATCGAGCCGGATCCCGTGTGCGAGCGATGGGGAAGTGCGCGCCAGACTGATGCTCGAGCTGCGTACCTCGCCTACCTGCCGCGCTCGATCGTGAGGCGCGGGCCAGTGAGGCGTACGCTGACATGGTGCCGCGCTCGCAGCCGCGCGCCTCCTCCAGCCGACTGGCGGCTTGAGTGCTCCGCGCTGGCAGGTGCTCGATCGACCAAAACCAGGAGAGGAGCACGAACATGGCTGCCTCCGCAGACGTCGGCAAGCCAGAAAGCGCCGACGTGCATGCCGAAGCCGCTTCGCAGCGACACCGTGTCGTGATCATCGGCGCGGGGTTCGGCGGGCTGTGCGCGGCCAGGGCCCTGCGCCGCGCACCCGTTGACGTGACGGTCATCGACCGGACAAACCATCACCTGTTCCAGCCGCTGCTGTACCAGGTGGCCACCGGTGTGCTCTCCGAGGGCGATATCGCTCCGCCTACGCGTGACATCTTGCGCCACCAGAAGAACACGCGCGTGCTGCTGGGCGAGGTCGTGCACATCGACCTCGGCGCGCGTCAGGTCGTCCTCGACACGGTGGGCGAGCGTTCACGCCTTCGCTATGACAGCTTGATCGTCGCTGCGGGCGCGGCGCAGTCGTACTTCGGCCACGACGAATTCGCCACGCATGCGCCGGGCATGAAGACGATCGACGACGCGCTTGAGCTCCGTGACCGAATCTTCGGTGCGTTTGAGATGGCAGAGCTCGACTCCGAGATGGAGCGCCGCGACGCGTGGTTGACGTTCGCGGTCATCGGCGCCGGGCCGACGGGCGTCGAGCTCGCGGGCCAGATCGCCGAGCTTTCGCACCGGGCGCTCAAGCGCAACTACAGGACCTTCAACCCCGCCACTGCGCGGATCGTGCTACTCGACACGCTCGACACAGTCCTGCCGCCGTTCCCGCAGCAGCTGCAGCGCCTGGCGCGCAGGTATCTCGAGCGACTCGGGGTCGAGCTGCGGCTGGGGACGCGAGTGACCGGTGTCGATATCGACGGACTTGACATCGAGAAGTCCGACGGCTCGGCCGGGCGGATCGAGGCCTGTACAAAGATCTGGGCGGCGGGCGTCAAGGCGTCGCAACTAGGCGCGATGCTGGGCGAGCAGAGCGGCGCGGAGGTCGATCGCGCCGGCAGGGTCGCGGTGCTTCCGGACTGCACCCTGCCGGGCCACGCGGAGGTGTTTGTCATCGGCGATCTCATGAGCCTGGACCGTCTGCCCGGGCTGGCCGAGGTCGCGATGCAGTCGGGTTCCCATGCGGCCAGGGCGATCACCGGGCGGCTGAAGGACGATAGCGAGCGCGGCCGTTCCGCTACCGCGACCTCGGCATGATGGCGACGATTTCGCGCTTCCGAGCCGTGGTGTCGGTCGGCCGGATCCGCGTAGCGGGGTTCGTGGGGTGGCTGATCTGGCTGGCGGTGCATCTCGCGTTCCTGACCGGGTTCAAGAACCGCTTCGCGGCGGTGGCGAGCTGGACGGTGGCGTTCCTGGGGCGGGGGCGCCGGCAGCGCACGATCACCGTGCAGCAGGTGTTCGCGCGCACGCTCGCACCCGAGCAGCCCGAAGCGACGCCGACGGGGTGATGCCCGCCCAGGAGTACCTCGATCAGGCGCGCCGGTTGCGGGCGCTGATGTTGACGATGCCCATCCCGCTGTTCGGCCTCGGGGTTTCCCTCAAGGCGTTCTCCATGCTCGCGCTGCTGTTCGGGCTCGCGGCCGCGGTCGTCGTTGTCGCTGGTGGGCGGAAGGGTCCTCGCCGGGTTGACGACGTATCGGCCGCAGTCGGCGACGGAACATGGTCGTTGTCAGGTGCTTCCCCGGACCTGGAGGTCGAGCGGTCCGTACGCGATCGGCTTTACGGCCGGCGCGCGGGGGCCACGGCGACAGCGGCGCCCCGCCCTCGGCTCGCGACGCGGGATACGGGCCGGTTGGCGCGTCGTGCCGTCCCGCACGGAGCTGCACCGGGCAGTCTGGTTGGGGGTCGGTACCGGTTGCTCGAGCGGGTGGGGGCGGGCGGAACGGCGACCGTGTACCGCGCCTGGGACGAGCGGCTCGAGCGCGACGTGGCGGTCAAGGTCATCGCCAAGCACCGCGTCCGTGACCCGCTGGCTGTCCGGCGTTTCCGTCGGGAAGCGGAGCTCTGCGCGCGTGTTGTGCATCCCAACATCGTCACGATCCTGAATGTCGGCGACGAACCGCGGGACTTCGTCGTGATGGAGTTCGTCCACGGAGTAGACGCGCGGACCTTGCTGCAGCGGCGCGGGCGGCTGACGCCGGACGAGACCATTCATGTCCTCGCCCAGGTCTGCGAGGCGCTTGCGCACGCGCACGACCGGGATGTGCTCCACCACGACGTGTCCCCGGACAACATCTTGGTCAGGCGGCGCGACGGCACGGCGAAGCTTGCCGACTTCGGTGTTGGCTCCGACGCTCTTGACGTCGCCGCTGGGCGGGTGGCAGACATCACGGGAACACCCGGCTACGTCGCGCCGGAGATCCTCCGCGGCGCAAGGCCGTCGCCCCTGTCCGATCTGTATTCACTGGGCGTGGTCGCCTACCGGCTGCTCGCCGGACTGTCACCAGCGCGGCACGGTGATCCGGGCGCCACGGCGCCCTTGCCGACGGCCGCCCCGCGCATGCCGCCGCTGGACAAGGCCCGTCCCGGTCTGCCGCGCGGCCTGACCGACGCGATTGAGCAGTCGCTGGCCAAGGAGCCGGACGCGCGGCAGGACTCTGTCGCAGAGTTCTGCGCGCAGCTGGTCGACGGACACGGCGCGCCGCTGCGACTGCAGCGACGCGAAGCGCTGCGTGCGGAGGCCGTCCGACGCGAGCTCCCGAGCGCGGCGTAGCGACACCCCAGACATGCACCACGCTCCCCACCACCGCCGCCGTGCAGTGCGGAGAATTGCTCGGCCGGTCCTACGATCGGGCGGGCGAGACTGGCTGCTCCCAATGGGAGCTGCTTGCGCCCGAGCAAGGGTGAGCGACGAGGACGTCGCGGTCTCGTGTCCGCGGTACGGCGCAGCGCACTCCGGTGCAGGCCGGCACATGGCATCCTCGGGCGCTCGTGAACGCAGCTCCCGTTGAAGCCATGAGGACGCCGTCGCGCCGCGACGCGAGTCTGGGCAGCGTGCTGACCGCGCTTGCGGCGAACACGACGATCGCCGTGGCAAAGGGCACGGCCGCGGTGCTCACGGGCTCACCCGCGCTTCTTGCCGAAACGCTTCACACGGTCGCCGATGCCGGCAACGAGGTGTTGCTGTGGGTCGCCCTGCGGCGCTCGCGCCGGCCCGCCGATCCGTCACACCCGCTCGGCTATGGCCCCGAGCGCTACTACTGGGCGCTGCTGGCCGCGGTCGGGATGTTCGTCATCGGCGGCGCGCTGTCGATCTGGGAGGGCGTGAACGCGCTGCTCGCGCCGCCGTCGCTGGAGACCTTCTGGGTCGGTGTCGCGGTGCTCGTGATCGCGCTCGTGCTCGACTCGGTCAGCCGTGCCGTCGCGCTCCGCCAGCTCCGGCGCCAGGCCACCGCGCGCGGCATCACGGTCCGCACCCTGCTGCGCGAGACCCCGGACCCGACGCTGGTGACCGTCTACCTGGAGGACTCGATCGACGTCCTCGGCGCCGCGCTGGCGCTCCTCGCGCTCGTGCTCCACCGGGTCACGGGCTCGGCCCTCCCGGACGCGCTCGTCTCGATCATCATCGGCCTGCTGCTTGGCTACGTCGCCCTCAGGCTCACGAGCCGCAACCGGCAGCTGGTCGCCAACCAGGCCGTCCCGGATCGCTACGTCGACCAATTGCGCCGGCGTCTCACGGCGATCGAGGGCGTGGAAGACGTGGCGCGGATCGAGGCGGTCTACCTCGGTCCGGGCGAGGTCCTCGTGGCGGCCGATGTGCGGATGGATCCGCAGCTGAGCGGCGAGGAGCTGACCGAAGTGCTCGCGGGCATCCGCTCCGACGCGTGCCGGGAGTTTCCCGTCATCGCGCGCATGTACCTCACGCCGGTTCAGCGTCAGTCGCGCATGACCGGGTAGGCGGTTAGAGCCCACGTCAATCGTGCTGGGCGGGAGCACACGACGGGGCGTCGGGGACGGCCAACGCATCATGCGCGACCCGCCCAACGTGTTCGGCGATTACGCGGGAAGTGCATCCGGTTGGCTCAGGCTGCGGTGTGGGCTCGACGGGTGAGCTGTTCGTAGGTGGTGGGCGGGTGAAGGGTGCCGAGTCCGAGCAGGGTCTGAAAGGCGGCCATCGGGGTGCGGCGGCGGTTGTGGCGAAAGACGAACTCGTCGAGGTAGACCGGGAGGTGCTCGGCCGAGACGCCCCGATGAGTGCCGTGCATCCACGCCTTGAGGTTGGAGACGGCTCGGTGGGCGCGCGGCAGCAGCTGCTCACCGGGCTCGGCGGCTCTCTGGCTGCGGGGCCGGTGCTCGAAGCCCGCGGTGCGAAGACCGTTGTAGCCCTTCCAGCCGTCGGTGTGGACGACCGCTCCTGTGCAGGTCGTTGCCTTGACGAAGGCGCCGAGCGAGCGCATCGAGGCGTCGGGGACGGTCGCCAGGCGAAGGCGCCCCGAGCCGGCTGCGCGAACCTCGATCGCGACCGCGCAGAGCGCCTTGTCACCGCGCTGGCGCCCGGCCTCGCTGGCCTCCTCGACGCCACCGAGGAAGAACTCGTCGACTTCGACCTCGCCCTTGAGGAGCTGGCGCTCGGGCGCGACCATCGCCCGCCTGAGCTTCTGCAGGATCAGCCAGGCCGTCTCATAGCGGCTGAGCCCGAGCTGGCGCTGCAGCTGTTTGGCCGAGATCCCGGGGTGATGTGTGGCGACCAGGTAGGCGGCCCAAAACCAGATCCGCAGCGGCGTGTGGGTCTTGTGCATCACGGTGCCGGCGGTCACCGACGTCTGCTGGTGACAATCGCCGCACTCCCAGAGATGTCGGCGCTCGAGCACCCACGCTCTGCCCGAACCGCAGGCCGGGCAGGCAAAGCCCTCAGGCCAACGCGAGGCAGCCAGGTACTGCAGGCAGTCGGCCTCCGTCGCAAAGCGCTCCCGAAACTCCATGATCGTGCGCGGGAAGTCTGGCCGGCCCATCGGCGCACCGTAGAGCGGCAACCTGACGTAACCGGATATGCACTACGCGGGAATACCGGGGTTTTAGTCGGCCAGGCCCAATTCGCGCGATCCCAGGCCCAGTTCGAGGATCCTGTGCTGTGCAGCACGCAGAAAAGCCGGAAATCCAGCAGCCATCGGGCATTCCGGCTGATGGCGAGACCCGGACTGGAACCGGGGACACCACGATTTTCAGACAAATGCACGCAGCTCCCGAATCTGCCCGAAGTTCCTGCTCTCACGGAGGTTTCGCGTGCGGCGCGGCGGCGGCCCAAAGTCCGCAAAGTGCATGAAATGATCGGCGATGTGGGCCACGAGATGCTGCTCGTGGCCCAATGATGGGCGGCGCACGAGGATCCTGACGTTCGCTGTCCAGCCGACGGTGGATGCCGTGGCCAGGAACGATGAAGACGAACGCTCCGCGCCGGGCCAGTCTGCTAGGTGGATCGTCGCGCGGAAGCGGCGGCGGTCGGCCGGGCCCGTTGCCCCTGACAGGGAGGTGGCCTGCTCCCCCTACGCGCCCGCGGTGACGTCCTCCGCAGCGAGGCGCCACTTGGCGCCGGCCTCACGCGGTCTCCCGGGACGCTCGCTCTCCACGGTGGCTGTCGCACAAAAGGCCCGCTGATCCGGTGCGACAATCTGTGATGGGACGCCCCTACTCAGAACGCGTCGGATGCGTGTCTCTAGTGGGACACGAGGCTCAATCCAGCCTCATTTGGCGGGTC
>JALYLC010000778.1 GCA_030774435.1 Actinomycetota bacterium | reverse complement strand
CTCCTGACGGGTCCGCATAAATCGGGGTCAGACCCCGATTTATGCGGACCGCTCCTGCGCAGGCTCACGCGAACAGCGGCCGCAGGTGGTCGTTGAGGAAGATGCCCTCGGGGTCGAGCTCGCGGCGGATCGCGATGAAGCGCGCGCTCTCGGGATAGCGCTCGGCCAGCTGCACGGGCGTGAGGAAGTGCAGCTTGCCCCAGTGCACGCGCGCGCCGAACTCGCCCAGCAGCCGATCGACGGACCGCAGATAGGGCCAGTAGTCGTCTCCGGGACGGCCCGAGACGGAGATGACCGTCGAGGGCCTGCCGTGGTTCGAGGAGAGGTAGGCATCGTCGGCGGCGGTCGTGCGCACCTCCAGCGGGAACACCGCTTCTGGCTGTCCTGCCAGCATCAGCTCGCGCATGGCCTCGACGGCCTCGCGCCCTCGTGCGAGCGGCACGAAGTATTCGAGCTCGTGGAAGTTGGCCTCGAAGTCCGAGGGGTAGATCCGGTAGCTGCGGTCGACGCGGCGGCCCGGCGTGGCGTCATCCGGCACATCGGCGCCGGCCTCGTCGTAGAGCTTGACGTAGCACGTGTCGGTCATCCTGCGCCCGGGCGGCGTGGAGAGGCCGTACAGCTCAGCTGATGTCTCGCTGGGCAGCCAGAAGAACGAGAAATGACGGTGCCCTGCGACGAGCTCGTCCCAGCGCGCGAGCACGTCGCCGAAGGGCCAGTGCTCGATGCGCTCGCGCAGTCGGTAGGCGGGAGCGACTTCGAGCGTGAGGCTCGTCATCACGCCGAGCATCCCGATCGCGACCTGAGCGGCGCGCAGCAACTCGGGGCGGCTCTCGTCGATCTCGGCCACCTCGCCGTGGCCGTCGACCAGGCGGCAGGCGCGCATCGTCGCGGACAAGCTCGGCAGGGCGTTGCCCGAGCCGTGCGTCCCGGTCGCGACCGCGCCCGCGATCGCCTGGGTGTCGATGTCTCCCTGGTTGGCGAGCGCCAGGCCGGCGGCCCAGAGCGGATCGCCGAGCTCGCCGACCGTCGCGCCCGGGAACGCCGTCACGCGGCGGCGCGCCACGTCGACGTGCTGGATGCCGCGCAGGCCGCGCATCTCCAGCACCGCGCCGCTCGTCTCGACGATGGGCGTGAACGAGTGGCCGGCTCCGGCCGGGCGGACGCCCGTGCCTTCGATGAGGGCGCGCCGCACCTCCCCGACGACCTCGTCCTCGCTCGCCGGGGTCACGACGCGCGCCGGGAACGACTGGTTGCCGACCCAGTTCGTCCAGGTCATCGGCCTACCGCGCTTCCGCGACGACCACGGCGAGCGTCTCCTGGATGATCGCCGTCACGTCGTGCGGGCGCGAGAGGAATGGCGAATGGCCCGCAGCGAGCCGGCTGACGGTGTCGGCATGGTGCGACATGTGCTCCTGCGCGGCCGGCGGGATCGCGTTGTCGCGCTCGCAGATGACGTAGGTCGAGGGCGCGCTCTGCCAGGCCGCCGCGCGCAGCTCCTGGCGGAACGCGTCCTTGCGATGTGGCGCGAGGGCGGCCGCAGCCGCCTCCGCGACCTCCGGCGAGCAGTCGTTGTAGAAGACGTGCCTGGGGTTGTCGGGCAGGATCGTGCGGCCGTCCTCGGAGGTGAGCCACCATTCGGGCTCGACGCCTCCGCGCAGGCCGAGCAGGGATTGCCCCGGCTCGAGCATGAACGCGGTGAGGTAGATCAGGTGGGCGACGTTCGCGCTGCCGGCCAGGCCTTCGCTGACGGGCAGGCCGCCGTAGGAGTGAGCGACGACGAGCGCCGGGCCGCCCGCGGCGTCCACCGCCGCGCGCACGGCTTCGGCGTCATCGTGGAGGTCGCCGAGCAGGGCCGTCTCGAACCCCTTGCTCGGGAGATCGACTGCGACGGTGCGAATGCCCTCGCCCGTCAGGCGCTCGATCACCGCCTCCCAGGCCCAGGGCCCGTGCCAGGCGCCATGGACGAGGACCACCACGGGTGCTCGCTGCATACGCCTATCCTCGCGGAAATGGCGGACACGGCGCGCATCGCCGAGGGGCTCGCCCTCGTGAGCAGCGGCCAGGGGTTCGTCGCGCACGAGCTGTTCGAGGAGCTCTGGCGCGCTGCCGAGCCGGCCGAGCGCGACCTCTACCAGGGCCTCGTGCACGTGGCGGTCGCGACCTACCAGGACGGCCGCGGCAACGCCGTCGGCCGCATGCGGCAGCTCGAGAAAGCGCTGCGCCGCCTCGCGCCCTACGCGCCGGCCTACGAGGGGATCGACATCGAGGCGCTGCTCGCGTGGAGCCGCGCGTCGCTTGCAGCGCCGCACTGCCTCCCGCTTTAGCCCCCTGGCACGCGGGCGGTCGAGCCGCGCACGATCAGCCGCGTCTTGAGCTCGATGTGCAGGGCCTCGAGCCGCTGGTTGTCCAGGATGCGCATGAGCAGGCTGACCGCCATGCGGCCCATCTCCGCCACGGGCTGACGCACGGTCGTGAGCGCGGGCGTGACGATTGCGGAAATCGCCGAATCGTCGAAGCCGACGATCGAGAGCTCTTCCGGCACGCGGATGCCGCGCTCGCGGGCCACGCGCAGGGCCCCGATCGCGCTGTCGTCGTTGAAGGCGAAGATGGCCGTGGGCGGATCGGCCGCGTCGAGCAGGCGGGCGGCGCCCTTCGCTCCGCCCTCGATGTCGAACGTGGACTCGAGCTTCATCGCGGGGTCCGGCAGCACGCCGGCCGCGGCGAGCGCGCCCTCGTAGCCGCTCAGGCGCTCGCTGCTGGCGAGGTACGCCATCGGCCCGGTGATGGCACCGATGCGCCGGTGGCCGAGCGAGAGCAGGTGCTCGGTCGCGGCCCGCGCACCCGAGGCGTTGGCGGCCGAGACGGCCGGGATGCCCTCGTCGAGCGTCACGCGCGGGTCGACGATGACGAACGCGTAGCCCTTGCGGCGCAGCATCTTGAGCTCGGCGTTGGACTCCTCGGGCAACATCAGGACGGCGCCGTCCGTCGTACCGTGCATGAGGCGGTCGAGCAGCGTGACCTCGCGCTCATGGTGGTGCAGCGTCGGGCACATCACCATGCGCATGTCCTGCTCGTACAGCGCCTCGGCGGCGCCCGAGAGAATCGCCGCGAAATACGGCGATCCGACCATCGGCAGCATCACACCGATCAGCCCGGTGCGGCCGCCCGAGAGGGCGCGCGCGCTGCGGTTGGCGGTGAAGCCGTGATCGCGCACGACGCGCAGCACGGCGCCCCGCGTCTCGGCCGCGACGCCGGGCCGTTCGTTGAGCACCCGCGACACCGTCGCGATCGAAACGCCGGCGGCGCTGGCGATCTCGCGGATGGTCGCCCGGGCCTTCCCGCTCTCGTCGGTCGTGCTCACTGCGCCATTGAAGCAGATAACCGGAAACGGTTACAAGTTAATAGGCGAAAACGCGTCATTTGGTCTTGCGATGCGACCTATGAATGGGGCTGAATCCCACTAAATACCCCTTGACCGCATTGAAACGATCTGGTAAACGTTACCGGCGCACGCCTCGATGGGAGGCCTGTGGAGTGAATGCGGCCCACCGCCGGGCCGCGGGTGCCGGCTCGAATCGGTGGACGACCCACCGCGAGCGGCCGGTGCTGGAGAGCTACCAAAGGGGGTAGGGAGAATGAGAAGTCCAGCTCGCGCCGCTCGCTCCGGTCTGGTGACCGCAGCTGTGATCGGCGCGGTCGCGGCAGTCGCCGCGATCCTGGCGCCTGGCGCGTCGGCGCGTCCTACGCAGCAGGCGGCGCCTGCGGCCGGGACACACGCGTGTCTGGTCATGACCGGGTCGGGCGACGCCGCGTTCACACGCAGCTTCAATCCGTACACGGGCTCGGTGAACAACGGCCAGATCATGAAGGGCGCGATCTACGAGCCCCTCACGATCTCGGTCGTCGCCCGCGGTGGTCACGTCTACCCCTGGCTGGCGAAGAGCTGGACGTGGAGTCGCGACAAGAAGACGCTGATGCTGCAGATCCAGCCCAACGTCAAGTGGTCGGATGGCAAGCCGCTGACCGCCGCCGACGTCGTCTACAGCCTCACGGCCGGCAAGCAGGACTCCGGCCACACGATGGACATCATCGGCCTCTACCGGTCGAATACGAACATCGCGTCGATCAAGCAGGTCGGCCCGCTCGGTGTCGCCATCACGCTCAAGACGCCGGACTCGCAGTTCATCGCCGCCAACCTGAACCTCCAGTTCGTCGTGCCGCAGCACATCTGGTCGAAGGTCAAGTCCCCGGCGACGTTCAAGAATCCGAATCCCGTCGGCTCGGGCACGTTCACGAAGATCACGCGCCTGACGACGCAGGACATCGTCTACAGCAAGAACCCGAGCTACTGGCAGGCGGGCTTGCCGAAGGTGCCGTGCCTCGACTACCAGGAGGCGACCTCGAACGACGCCGCGCTGCTCCAGATGCAGAGTGGCAAGGTCGACTGGACGCACAACTTCGTGGCCAACGTGGAGACGTCGTACCTCGCCAAGGACCCGGCGCACTTCCACGCCTTCTACGGCACCGCGGCGTACCCCGTGTCGCTCATGTTCGACGACACGCAGTACCCCTACAGCCTCGTCCCGTTCCGCCAGGCGCTCAGCATGGCGATCAATCGCGACGACGTCTCGAAGCTGGGCGAGTACGGCTACGCGCCGGCCACGGACGCCCTGGGTCTGAGCTACATCTTCCCGTCCTGGGTCACGGATCCGACAATCAAGGCGCAGGCCAAGGCGCTCGCGACCTACAACCCGGACGGCGCCAAGAAGCTGCTCACCGACAGCGGCTTCACGTACAACGGCAGCAAGCTGATCGACCCGAAGGGCAACCCGGTCTCCTTCCAGGTCCACGTCATCGCGGGCTGGTCGGACTGGGTCGCCTCGCTGCAGATCATCACCAAGAACCTCCAGGCGATCGGCATCGACGCGACCGTACAGACGGAGCCGAGCTGGAACGACTGGTATCCGTCCGCGTCCAGCACGAAGGCCCCCACGCTGCTCTGGCAGGCCGCTTCCCAGGGCTCGCCGTACGGGTTCTTCTTCGCCAACCTGCACCAGAACGCCCTGATCCCCTCGGGCCAGGACGCCACCTCGACCGGCAACTGGGAGCATTTCTCGGATCCCAGCGCGACGGGCCTTCTCAACCAGTGGAAGACCTCGCTCAAGCCGGACGTCCAGCACGCGCTCGCCACGAAGGTGCAGGCGGTGTGGCTGAAGACGCTGCCGGTCATCCCGCTCTTCGTCGGGCCCCGCTGGTCGACGTACAGCACGAAGTACTTCCATGGCTTCAACTCGGCCAAGAACTTCTACGGGGATCCGATCTTCACGACGTTCCCCGACAACGTGCTCTCGTTCACGCGCATCGCTCCCGGCGCGACGACCAGCCCGTGACCTGAGGTAGGAGTCGACCCTCCAGAAC
>JALYLC010000777.1 GCA_030774435.1 Actinomycetota bacterium | reverse complement strand
CTTGAAGACGGTGTGGCGGATCCAGGCCGAGCGCCCGCTCGCCGGGTCGGCCGCACGCAGGTAGTAGGACTCGTAGTGGCCGTGGCGGGCCGCGACGGCGGGGAAGCGCGCGGCGCTCATCGCTTCCCCTGGCGGTAGCCGAGCCAGAGCCACAGCGGATAGGTCGCGAAGATCGCGGCGCTCACGGCGTGCGTGCGGCGCGAGGGGTGGCGGTCGTCGAGCTTCAACACCCCGGAGTTCAGCATCCCGTCGTGCCCGCTGCGCGCCCGGCACGCGCGCCAGATCGGCCGCGTCCAGCGCTGGTTCAGATTGAGCGGGATGCTGACGCCCCAGAACACGCCGATCGTCGCCGCGAGCAGCCTCCTCGCCCGGCGGTCGTCTCCCTCCACCGCGGCGATCGCGCGGCCGTTCGCGTACAGCCAGGGTGGGTCGATCAGGAATGACACAGGTGGACCGCCAATCGGGTTGCGAGGGTCATGATCGTGAGCTGCGGGTTGACGCCGAGCGACGACGGGATCGCGCTGCCGTCGCAGATGTAGACGCCCTCCGTGCCGTGCACGCGCCCGTTCCCGTCGAGGACGCCGTGGCCCGGGCGCGCGTCCATGCGCGCGGTGCCGAGCGGGTGGAAGGCCAGCAGCTTGAGGTCCTCGGCGTCGCCGTCGGCGATCGCCTGCGCCGCCGCGCGAACCTGTGACAAATATGCGCACTCCGTGATCTCGCGCCGATGCCGTCCGATCCGCTCCCTACGGTGGCTCTCGTCCAGTCCGCTTCGGAAGGCGAAGAGAGCGACACACATGCCCCTCTGCTTCATCGATCCGCAAGATGCGATCCGTGTCATGGTCGAGTCGGTAGGCAAGGAGGCCCGCCGGCAGCTGCTCGGTGAGCTCGTTCGCGCGTGGGTCGACGAGATCCCCGAGCAGGAGCTCGCCTCCCACTACGCCAAGGCGCTGATCGACCTCGACGAGCACGATCTGTCGATGCTCGCGGCGTGGCATGCCTCGATGGAATGCGGCACGCCGATCGCCAACCGCGAGTTCCTCGTCAACGCGTTCCCCGGCCTCGGCGAGGCGCGGCGCGAGGCGCTGAAGATCGCCGCCGGCATGCGCGGCGAGGAGGCGTTCAACGCCGGTGTGGCTGAGGAGCAGGCGCTCGAGACGGTGCTGCCGTGGCTGTCACAGGAGCGCTGTGAGGAGCTGGCGGCCGAGTGCCTCGAGCTCTACTGCTGGGACCGGCTGGGCTGCGAGAACTGACGCGCGGATCGAATAGCTCGACGACCTCGGCGTCGATCACGGTCAGCCCGCGCTCGCGCGCCACCGAGACGCGGTGGTGGCCGTCGCGCACCGCGTGCCGTTCGCCGACGCGGTAGACCGAGATCGGCGGCATCGCCGCCCCGCGCGCCTGGGCCATCCACAGCCGCTTCCAGTGCTCCGCCGACGCGCGGTCGGGCCGGAACTCGGGCCATGTCACGCCGGGCATCGGGATGACCGCGTCGAGGACCACGAGCAGGGCGGCGATCCCGAGCAGCCCGCCGATCGAGCCGCGGAGCGCCATCGCCGCCACGGCGAGCGCTCCGGCGACGATCAGCCGCCGCCCGCGCGGAATCCGGGCGATCGCCTTGCGCGCGTGTGGAGACAGCTCGGCCATGGAATCACCTTCCCACCCGCCGGCGGGGCCGTCGAGTGGGCTACCCGGAGTCCGAGGGGTACGGTTCGCCGCATGGCCATCGCAACCCCACCCACCGGTGTCTCCAACGGCGAGCTCATCCGCTGGTCGTTCGAGCAGCTCAACCGCCACGACGTCAGCGCCCTCAGGCAGTTCTGGGATCACGCCAGCGTCGAGCGCTTTCCCGACCGGACGTGCCACGGCGCCGACGAGATCGCGGGCTACTTCGAGGACACGTTCGCCGCGGTGCCGGACATGCGGATCGAGGTGATCTCGATCGTCGAGCAGGGTGACGACGTCTTCGCCCACTGGAAGCTCACCGGCACCCAGAACGGCCCGGTCCAGGGCATCGCGCCGACCGGCAAGCCGATCGCCCTCGACGGCATCGACCACTTCGTCCTGCGCGACGGCAAGGTCGTCTCGAACTTCGTCGTCTTCGACCAGATGCAGTACTCGCGCCAGATCGGGATCCTCCCGCAGCAGGCGTCGGTGGCCGACAAGGCGATGAAGGCCGCCTTCAACGCCCGCACGCGGCTCGCGCGCCGCCTGAGGCGCTACGCCCGGCGGACCACGTCGTAGCGCCCCACGCCCTGGCGGCCGTCGAGCTGCCACGCGAAGAACGCGCAGTCGAGCCGCAGCTGGCCGAGCTCGACGGAGGAGCCGCACAGCACCTGGCCGGCGC
>JALYLC010000776.1 GCA_030774435.1 Actinomycetota bacterium | reverse complement strand
GGGCCGATCGGGCTGGCTGATCACGCGCGTAACCTGGAGGCCAGGTGCGACGGCCAGCCGCTCCAGCGCCTGCGCCGCCCACCAGTTCGTGCCTGCGAACGCGACGCGGACTGCCACGGCTCGGTCGCTCAGCGCCGGGGGCCGGGCGGCGGCCGCAGGGCGGCCAGCGCCTCGCGGCGCGACTCGGGCGACGTGCGATCGATCGTCAGCACGCCGTCGAGGTGGTCGATCTCGTGCTGGAGGATGCGCGCCTCGAGGTATTCGGCGTTCACGTGCACCGGCTCACCGTGCTCGTCCTGGGCATCCACCGAGACGCGTATGTTGCGCTCCACCGGCACGCGCAGGGGCCCGAGCGAGAGGCACCCCTCCTCGTCGATCGCCAGCTCCTCCGAGCGCTCGCTGATGACCGGGTTGACGAGCGCCCGGGGCTCGGCGTCCTCGCGGTCGGGGCGATACACGAGCACGCGGCGCAGCAGGCCGACCTGGTTGCCGGCAAGGCCGACGCCGTTGGCATCGTCCATGAGCGTGATCATGCGCTTCACGAGCGCGCGCAGATCGTCCGAGAACTCGCTCACGGGCCGAGCGGGCTCGCGCAGCACCGGCTCGGGGTATTGCCGGATCTGGCTCTTCGCGACCAACTCGCGAGCGCGGGCGCGCGCCTCGCGCTCGAGCTCCTTCTTACTGCGGCGCCCGCCCTCGGCGTGATCGTGCCCATGATCGTGATCGTGGTCATGGCCGTGATCGTGGTCATGATCATGGTCGTCGTCGTGCCCGTGGTCGTGCTCATGCTCGGTGGTCGCCATCGGTCGGCATCTTAGGGCAGGCGCTGGCCCAGCTACTGCGGGTCCACGTCGACCACGGCACTGGCATCCGCACGGCGCAGCGCGCGCCCCTGACGCGCGACGAGCTCGGCCAGCAAGCTGCCGGCGCGCGAGGGCCGGAGCGTCTTGACGATCAGCTGGGCGCGTTCGCGCCCACGCACGCGGAAGAGCGGCGCCGGGCCGAGGATCTCGTCACCCGGCAGTGCCGCCTCGGCCGCCGCGCGCAACGCGATGAGGGCCTCCATCGCCGCTCCCGGCTGGCCGGCAGCCACCTCCACGCGCACGAGGTGGCGGAAGGGCGGGTAGCCGAGGCGCTCGCGCCGCTCCAGCTCGCCGGCCAGGAAGGCTTCGACCGCGTGCTCGGCAGCGAGGCGCACGACTCGCTGGTCGGGATCCCAGGCCTGGAACACGACCGAGCCGGGATCGCCGCGACGGCCGCTGCGGCCCGCGAGCTGCGCGAGTAGCGCGAACGTCCGTTCCTCGCTGCGGAAGTCGGGCCAGGCGAGGCCCTGATCGGCGTCGATGGCCGCCGCCAGGCGCAGATCGCGGAAGTCATGGCCCTTGGCGACCATCTGCGTGCCCACGAGCACCGCCGCGGGCTCGCGCGCGAAGCGCTCCAGCGTGGCGTCGAGCGAGCCGCGCTTCTCGACGGCGTCGGCATCCAGCCGCAGCACGGGAACGTGCGGAAGCAGCTCGCTGACTGCCTCGCTGACGCGCTCGGTCCCGGCGCCCAGGCGCGCAAGCTCGACCGAGCCGCAGATCGGGCATTCCCTCGGCGCGCGCTGGGTGAAGCCGCAGTGATGGCAGCGCAGCCGACCCCCAGCGTGCAGCGCGAGGCTGACGTCGCAGCGATCGCAGCGGAAGCCCTCGCCGCAACTGCGGCAGTGCAGCGCAGGCGCCTCGCCTCGCCGGTTCAGCAGCAGGATGGCGCGGCCTCCCTCGTCCGCCAGCCGCATGAGGCCAGTGCGCAGCGGCCGCGAGAGCGGATAGAGGCCGTCGCGCCGGAGGTCGACGACCTCGACGCGCGGCAAACTGCCCCCGACCCGCGCCGGCAGGGTCGCGCGCGGCAGGCGCTGCCAGCTCTCGGGCCGCGGCGTCGCCGAGCCCAGCACGAGTGCGGCACCCTCGAGACGTGCGCGCTTGGCAGCGACGCGACGGGCGTCGTAGCGCGGGTCGTCGCCCTGCTTGTAGGCCGATTCGTGCTCCTCGTCCACGACGATCACGCCGACGCGCGGCAGTGGCGCAAAGACCGCGGAGCGGGCTCCCACCACGACACGCACGTCGCCCGAGACGGCGGCATCCCGCACCGCTCGCCGCTCGCCGTCCGAGAGCCCCGAATGAAGCACGGCGACCTGGTCGCCGAAGCGTGCGGCGAAGCGGCGGGCGGTCTGCGGCGAAAGTGCGATCTCCGGCACGAGCACGAGCACCGTGCGGCCGCGTGCGAGCGCGCTCTCCGCGGCGCGCAGATAGACCTCGGTCTTGCCCGAGCCGGTGACCCCGTAGAGCAGGAGGTCGCCGCCGCCGGCCTCGAGCAGGGCCTCGATCTGCGCGACGGCCGCCGTCTGCGGGCCTGTGAGCGCGTCCGGGGGCGGCGTGCGCCCCGCGGTCACCCGCGGGACCCGCAGGCGAGCGTCGAGTGCGACGAGCCCGTCCTTCGCCAGGCGGCGCACGGTCGCCGCCGTCGTACCTGCGCGCCCGACGAGCTCGGGGAGCGGCAGCGGGCCGTCCACCAGCAAGTCCAGCAACGCCCGCCGCCGCGCCGTCGTGGCAGGGACACCCGTGGCCGAGACCCAGGTGTCGCTCGGAGCCCGCACGCGCGGCGGCAGCGCGAGCGCCAGCGCCCGCGCGGGGGTCGAGCCGTAGTAGGCGGCGATCCAGA
Organism: Actinomycetota bacterium; assembly: GCA_030774435.1. Lineage (GTDB taxonomy): Bacteria > Actinomycetota > Thermoleophilia > Gaiellales > JALYLC01 > JALYLC01. The sequence goes on along the minus strand of JALYLC010000776.1, from coordinate 7,276 downwards.
GGCACAGCTCGAGCACGACCGGGGCGATGCGCGGCTCGTCGGCGAGCCGCTCGACGCGCGACAACTCGCCCTCGTGCTGCGGAGGACGACCGGCCTCCACGACGACCCCGCGCACGCTGCGCCCGGCCAGCGGCACGTGCACGACATCGCCGCGTTCCAGCTCGACGCCCTCGGGTGCGAGGTAGTCGAGCGGCTCCCGGAGCGCGCGCGTCGTCACGAGCGGGACGACGCGGACGGTGGGAGGCGGAGACACCGCAGGATCATGGCGCACGCGGTCGTCGCCGCCCGCGCGCGGATGTAACGCGATCGTGCCTACGACGTCGTCAGGCGCTGGCTGCGCCCGCCCCGAGCGCGCGGGAGAGTCCATCTGCACGATCGGCGCGCTCCCACGTGAAGCCCTCCTGGTCGCGACCGAAATGGCCGTAGGCCGCCGTCGCGCGGTAGATCGGGCGGCGCAGGTCCAGATCGCGCAGGATCGCCGCCGGGCGCAGGTCGAAGTGATCCCGCACGACCGACTCGATCGCGACCGGGTCGACGCGGTTCGTCCCGAACGTCTCCACGTTGAGGCTGACCGGATGCGCGACGCCGATGGCGTAGGCGACCTGCAACTCGCAGCGCCGCGCGAGGCCCGCGGCGACGATGTTCTTGGCGACCCAGCGGCAGGCGTAGGCGGCCGAGCGGTCGACCTTGGTCGGATCCTTCCCTGAGAAGGCGCCGCCGCCGTGGCGCGCCATGCCGCCGTAGGTGTCGACGATGATCTTGCGGCCCGTCAGCCCGGCGTCGCCCATGGGACCGCCGACCTCGAAGCGACCGGTCGGATTCACGAGCACGAAATCGCGGCCACGCATCGTGGCGTCGTCGAGCAACTCCTCGGGGATGGCGACTCGCACCACGTGCTCCAGGATCGCGGCGCGCAATTCATCCATGTCCGTCCCGCGCCGGTGCTGCGAGGAGACGACGACGCGCTCGACGCACACGGCCTCGGGCGCGCCGTCGGCGTCGCGCCGGTAGCGCACGGTGACCTGGGCCTTGCCGTCGGGCAGCAGCGCGGGCACCGTGTCGTCGCGCCGCACGGCGGCCAGGCGCCGCGTGATCGCGTGCGCGAGCATCAGCGGCAGCGGCATCAGCTGGGGCGTCTCGTCGCAAGCGAAGCCGAACATCATCCCCTGGTCGCCCGCGCCGATCCGATCGAGCACGTCTCCGGTCGCCCGGTTCTCCATGGACGCATCCACGCCCTGGGCGATGTCGGGCGACTGCTTGCCGAGCGCCACGTTGACGGCGCAGGTGTCGGCATCGAAGCCGTACTCGGAGCTCGTGTAGCCGATCTCGCGTACGACGCTGCGCGCGATCTGCGGGACGTCGAGCGTCGCGGTCGTGGTGATCTCACCGGCGACGAGGACGAGCCCCGTCGTGAGCAGCGTCTCGCAGGCCACGCGCCCGAGCGGATCCTGGCCGAGGACCGCATCCAGGACCGCGTCCGAGATCTGGTCAGCGATCTTGTCGGGGTGGCCTTCGGTCACGGACTCCGAGGTGAACACCATGTCGCCCGCCATCGGCGCGGCTCCCTTCGTCGTAGTACGCCTCGTGAGAGTGTACGGGAGACCTGTTCTGCACCTGACGGGGGACTCAAGGCGCCGACGAGGCGTGCCGATAGCCCACATATGAACCGCGCAGGCCTGCTCGTCGCGGCCGGAGGCGCCGTCGTCATCGGCCTCGCGCCGGTCGTGCCGCTCCTGGTGACGCACGATCGAGCTGCGTTCGCGGTCCCGGAGGTGCACTTCTACGCGGTCTCCGCGACCGCGCTGGTGTGCGCCGGGCTGGCGGCGTTGCTCGGCGTGCTGGGGGTGCGCCGGCGCGATCGCCGCACCGCGGGCATCGGCGCGGGGTTCACCGTCATAGCCGCGCTGCTCGCGGTGCACGGTCTGACCACGCCCGGCTTCCTGATCGATTCCGACTACACCGCTGCGGTGGGCGTCTCGGGCGCGCTGGCCGTGCCTCTCGGAGGCGGCGTGATCCTGGCCTCGCTGCTCTCACGCCCGCGCCAGCTGGGCTACGTGCGCGATCTCGTACTGCTGCAGATCGGCGTCGTGGCCGTGATGGTCGCGTTCGGCGCGCTCGCGCTGCTCGCTCCCGACACGATCCCGAGCGTTCCCGTCGCTCTGCGGCCACTCGTCTGGTGGATCGTCGCCGGCAACGCGCTGATCTACGGCATCCTCTCGCTGCGCGCGCTGCGGACGTTCCAGCTCACCCGCCGCCTCGGAGACCTGGCCGTGGCGGCCGGGCTCGTGTGGCTCGCAATTGCCGTCGCCACATACCTGCTGAGCCCGGTGTGGTCGGTCGGATTCTGGGGCGGGCACGTGCTCGAGCTTGGTGCATTCCTGGTCGTCACGGCCGCACTCGCGAGCGATCTCATACGCGCCACGCCGTCGCGCGCCCTGCACTCGGAGATCGACGTCCGGGACGTCGTGACCGAGCAGGAGGCGCTGCTCGGAGCGTGGGTGGGCCGGCTGCTCGCCCGGCTCGCCGCCAAGGACACCTCGACGCGCGAGCACACTCGCCGCGTCGCTCAGCTCGCGGTCGAGGTCGGACAGGAGCTCGACCTGCGCGGTGCGCGCCTCCGCGGGCTCGCCGTGGCGGCGCTTCTCCACGATGTCGGCAAGCTGCAAGTGCCCGACGCGATCCTCTGCAAGGCGGGCCCTCTGACGCCGGCGGAGTTCGCCATGATCAAGCGCCACCCGGGCGACGGCGAGGCGCTGCTTGCACACATCGGCGGGTTCGCCGAGGAGTTGGCGCTCGTACGCGGGCACCACGAGCGCCTCGACGGCAGCGGCTATCCCGACGGACTGCGCGGCGGCGAGTTGTCGCTGGAGGTGCGCATCCTCGCCGTCTGCGATGTCTACGACGCGCTCACGAGCGAGCGCGTCTACCGCCGCGCGTACAGCCAGGCGCAGGCGATCGCGATTCTCGACCGCGGCCGTGGGAGCGTCTTCGACTCCGACGTGCTGGACGCGCTCTCGCGCGTGGTCGACGTCGCCCCGGTGTTGCCGCTGCAGCGGGCGGCGTAGCGCTCCTCTCACACGGCCGCCAGGGCGCGCGGCGGGACCGGCGCGCGGAGCCAGCGGCATTGTGCGAACCAGCGCTGCATCGTGCGAACGCTCGGCACCGTGGCGTGGTCTCGGGCGTGTTGCTCGCGTAGCCGGACGATCGTGGCGAGGATGCCGTCGCCGCGGGCAAAGCACCCCTCTGCCTCGCGCCGCAGCCGAGGCCAAGCGTAGGAACCCGGCTGGGAGCGGGTGAGCGTGCTGCCGAGGGCGCGGACGACCGCCAGGTGAGCCTCGAGGGCGCGTGAGCGTGCGCGGGTCAGGCAGCCCTGCGCACCCCAGATCCGCGACAGCGTGACCACGAAGTCTCGACCGGCATTGCTGCGCATGAACTCCACTGAGTGGTGCCCTTCGCAGAGCGAAAGCTTCACGCCGTGCGTGAGCTCCCGGATCCGCGTCCGGCCGCGTGTACGGTCGAGGCAGATGGCGCAGATCGGCGACTTCACGGGTACGCCGCGGCATTTGTAGAGCGAGGGGAGGCGGGTCATCGCGGCAGCCTGCCAGCGGACCTGCGCACTCCGCTGTCACGCGCTGCGACGCCTCTGTGCCGATCGTCCAAATGGCACACGCTGCGCATGTCAATTGGCGGTGCCGTCCGTCAGATCCGCCTCGCGTCGCCGACCCTCCTGATCAAAGATCGAAAGATCGATCAGGGTCGGCGTCCCGAGTGCTCCCACGCATCCACGTCCTGCGAAGGCGACGTCGTTTTCCTGCCAAGTGGCACACGCGGCGCATGCCATTTGACACGCCCAGACGATGCTACGAGGCCCGCTCTAGAACTCCCCGGCCGGGGCCGCGCGTGCCAGCAGGGTCGAGAGCGCGTCGGGGATCGATGCTCCCGCGATGACGCTGCAGACCGCGTCGGTGATCGGCAGGTCGACGCCGGCCTCGCGGGCCAGGGCGGCCAGGGCGGGCGCTGTGTGGAGGCCCTCCGCGACCATGCCCACCTCGCGCTCGGCGGCTTCCGGGGCGGTTCCGCGGGCCAGGAGCTCGCCGGCGGCGCGGTTGCGGGAGTGGCGTGAGGTGCAGGTTGCGACGAGGTCGCCCAGGCCGGCGAGACCGGCGTAGGTACGGGGATCGGCGCCGAGGGCCGAGCCGAGGCGCGTCATCTCGGCGAGGCCGCGCGTGATCAGCGCGGCGCGGGCGTTGTCGCCGAAGCCGAGGCCGTCGGAGATGCCGGCTGCGATCCCGATCACGTTCTTGGCGGCGCCGCACAGCTGCACGCCGCGCACGTCGGCCGACGCGTACACGCGGAAGCGCGTCGTCGAGAGAGCGCGCTGGAGGGCACAAGCGACGTCTGCGTCCGAGCTCGCGATGACGCTCGCGGCCGGCTGGCCGGCGGCGATCTCCTCCGCGTGGTTGGGGCCCGAGAGCGGCGCGACGCGCCCGGCGTCGTGTCCGGTGGCCTCGACGACGACATCGGTGAGCAGTCGGTGGGCAGCCGGATCGAGGCCCTTTGCGAGCGTGATCACGAATGCGTCGGGGCGCAGGCGCAGCGCAGCGGCCGCCTGCGCGTAGGCGGCGGCGGGCAGCGCGAGCGCGACAAGATCGGCCTCGGGCGTCTGGCGCGGCAGGTCGAGCAGCACCGGCAGGACGCCGTCCGCGATGCGGATGCCGGGCAGGTAGCGGCGGTTCTCCCTCCGCTCGGCCAGCTCGCTGACCGCCTGGGCGTCGCGGCAGGCGAGCTCGACCGCATGACCCGCCTGAGCGAGCACACCCGCGAATGCCGTGCCCCAGGAGCCGCCGCCGACGACCAGCGCGCGCACGGATCAGCGCTCGACCAGGTCCAGGATCACGGGCACGCCCTGCAGGGCCAGCGCTTCCCGCAGCTGATTCTCGAGCCAGTAGGCGTAGTCGCGCGTGACGCGGCTGCGGTCGTTGACGGTCAGCCGGAAGCGCGGGGGCCGCGCCTGCACCTGCGCGCCGTAGTAGATCTTGAGCCGGCGCCCGCGCACGAGCGGCGCCTCGCGCGTGGCCAGGATGTCGCGCAGCATGCGGTTGAACTCGCCCGTGCCGATGCGGCTGACGTAGCGGTCGTAGACGTCGTCGATCACCCGCATCAGGCGCTCCAGGCCCCGCTTCGTGAGCGCCGAGGTCACGACGATGGGCGGGCGCTGGCGCGCCTTGATGTGCAGCCGCTCGCGCACATCCTCGAGCTCGAGCTGGGCGATGTCCCACTTCGAGAGCACGAAGATCGTCGCGGAGTTGGCGCGCCGCGCCACGTCGGCCACGTGCAGATCCTGCTCGGTGATGCCCTCCGTCGAGTCGATCAGGACGAGGGCGATATCCGCGCGCCGAGCGGCCTCGAGCGAGCGCACCTCGCTCCAGAACTCCACCTGCTGGCGCTGCGCACGATGGCGGCGCAGTCCCGCCGTGTCAATCAGGCGGTAGACGCGGTCGCCGCGCTCGAGGCGGATGTCGATCGAGTCGCGCGTCGTGCCCGGGATCTCGGACACGATCGTGCGCTCCTCGTCGCAGAGTGCGTTGAGAAGCGACGACTTGCCGACGTTCGGGCGACCCAGGATGGAGACGCCGATCTCATCCGTCGTGCGCTCGACGCGTGCCACATCCAGCGTACGCAGGCGCGCGACGATCTCGTCGAGCAGGTCGCCCGTCGCGATGCCGTGCAGCGCAGAGAGCGCGAACGGCTCGCCCAGGCCCAGCTCGTGGTACTCGAGCGCCAGGTCGTGACGGCTCGGATTGTCGAGCTTGTTCGCGACCAGCAAGACCGGCACGTGAGAGCGCCGCAGGCGGTGCGCAAGCTCGAGATCCGCCGCGCCTGGCGCGGTGGTCGCGTCGACGAGCAGCAGCACGAGGTCGGCCTCGCTGATCGCGAGCTCGGCCTGGCGCACGATCTCGCCCTGGAACGGCCCAGCGTCACCGGCGTCCACGCCGCCGGTATCGATCAGCGCGAACAGCTCCCCGCCCCACTCCACGACCATGCGCTTGCGGTCGCGCGTCACGCCCGGCTCGGAGTGGACGACCGTCTCGCGCGTCGCGGTCAGGCGGTTGACGAGCGTCGACTTGCCGGCGTTCGGCTCGCCCACGATCGCGACGGTGCCCAGCAGAGTGCGCTCCGTCTCTGCCTCTGCCTCGGCCGTGCGCGACCGCGAGCTGCGCGAGCGAGGGGCCTCGTCGCTCATGCGTCGCCCCGCGCGTCGACGGCGGCGAGGTCGCGCGGGCGCCCGGCCGCGATGGCCGCCTGCGTCCGGCGCTGAAGGCGCTCCAGCTCCCGCTGCAGCTCTGCTGTCGTCGTGACCACGGCTTCACGGTAGGACTTTCCGCGCTGCGCCGTCTGCCGGACCGCGAGCGGCGGCCCGAACATGACGGTCACGGGGTGCCTCAGCGACTGCTTGATGAAGATGGTGCCCTGGATCACGACGGGCACGATCGGCGCGCCCTCCGAGAGCGCGATCAGGGCCGCGCCAGGTTGCACAGGGCCGATCGCCTCCGACGGCTGACGCGTCCCCTCGCAGAAGACGCCGAGCGCGTGGCCCGCCTGCAGGACTCGCCGCGCGAGGCGCAGCGCCTCGAGATCGGATTCGCCGCGGCGCACGCCGAAGGCCCCGGCATGCCTCAGCATCCAGGCGAGCGCGCGGTTATACGTGAACAGCTCGGCCTTGGCCATGTAGCGGAGCGTGCGCGGTGAGGCAGCGCCGAGCACGACCACGTCGATGCCGGCGATGTGGTTGGAGGCGATCACGGCCGCGCCGGTGCGCGGCACGTGCTCGGCGCCGTACACGCGCATGCGGAAGAACCACGTGAGGGGGCGCTGCAGCAAGAGCCGCCAGAAGCCCCAGAAGCGATCGGGCGTGGCGATGCGGTAGTCGTCGGCGGGCACGTCGCTCATGCGCGCCGCTCCCGCGCCAGCTCGACGATGCGCGCGACCACCGCGTCGAGCTCGAGATCCGTGCTGTCGATCGCAACCGCATCGGGAGCGTGGACCGTCTGCGCCGCGTCGCGCTGGTCGCGCTCGGCGAGCGTTGCCGCGGCCGACGCATCTCCGAGCTCCTCCACGCGGCGGCGCGCGCGCACCAGCGGGTCGGCGTCGAGCCAGATCTTGAGCTCGGCCTCGGGCCAGACCACCGCTCCCACGTCCCGGCCCTCACCCACCGCGTCGCCGCGGGCCAGGAACGCTCGCTGCGCGCCGTGGAGCGCACCGCGCACCTGCCGGT
>JALYLC010000775.1 GCA_030774435.1 Actinomycetota bacterium | reverse complement strand
CGAACTTCTGCGCATGTCGGCCGTATCGCCGAGGATCGCTCCACAATCCGCGCCACTCGGGCGCAACTTCCCCTGGCTGAACCGGTGGCCCTGACGCCTGAAGTCCCTCAGGTTCACCTGTTCGTATTGCTCCCCGGTTCCGCCGGGAATGTCGACCGTGACGGCACCACCATGTCGCGACTCCTCTCTTAGCTTAGACCGCCGTTCGCCCGCCATCGACGGCGATCGTCGCGCCGGTGAAGTAGGCGGCCGCCGGGGAGACGAGGAAGGCGACTGCTTCGGCGATCTCCTCGGGCTGGGCGGCACGCTTCATAATCGTCGTCTCGCCGAGCTGGGAGATGCGGTCGGGGGCCGCTCCGGCGGTGAACACGGGGCCCGGCGCGATCGCATTGACGCGTACGCCTCTGGGGCTGAACTCCGCGGCCCACGAACGCGTCATTGCCTCCAGAGAGGCCTTCGTGGCGCTGTAGGCCGCTCCGCCGGCCAAGCCGACCTGCGCAGCCATGCTCGAGAGGTTGACGATGCTGCCGGTGCCCCTCGCCGCCATCTTCGGCGCCAGTGCAGCGACGAGCAGGTAGGCCGAGCGGACGTTGCTTGCGAACATGGCGTCGAAGGTCTCGGCGTCGAGGTCGGGAGTGGGACCGAACCAGGAAAAGCCAGCGTTGTTGACGAGGACGTCGACGTCGCCCGCCTCCTCCGCCAGGTGAGTGACCGCGGCGGCATCGGCGACGTCGGCAGCGATGAAGCGCGCCTGTCCGCCGTCGGCCGAGATCGCGTCGACGACTTCCTGGCCACGCTTGAGATCGCGCCCGTGGACCACCATCTCGGCACCATCGCGGCCGAGTCGCAGAGCGATCGCGCGGCCGATCCCGGAGGTCGCCCCGGTAACGAGCGCCTTCTGGCCCGCGAGATTGTTGTGGCTGTTGTTGCTCATCGAAGACATGGTCGGCCTCAGTTCGCGGTATGACCGCTGTCGACGTTGAGGACATGGCCGGTGATGAATGAAGCTTCGTCCGATGCGATGAAGACGATCGCGTTGGCGAGCTCCTCCGAAAGGCCGAGGCGACCCATCGGAACACCCGCCACCAGAGCCGCCTTGTTCTCAGGCGTACCCGTAAAGCGGTTCATTTCAGCTCCTGTAGGTGCGAGTTGCGGGGTATGGGCGTGATGGTGGGGGCGAAGGCCCGCGGGCGCCTCACATGCGCGAGTGATGTTTTTTCCGAGGGCCGCGCATCTCGCCGACATCAGCGCCCAAGAAGGGCGAGATCGCGTGCTGTCGGACGTGCCGGAGTGGAGATCTGCGGGTCGCCGAGCAGTACGAGGAAGGGACCGTGCCGTACGGCCAGTCGTGTCGTTCAGCGGCTCGTGCCGGCAGTCCGGCTGCCGCGAGCGACCTCCGCGGCGTCCTCGCTGTTGCGCTCTGTAGCAAGCCTCGTGAGATCAACCCGTGAGTTGACCTGTAGCTTTGCGAACACGTGGCGCAGATGCGTGTTCACGGTGTGTGGTGAAACGAAGAGCCGGTCGGCGATCTCGCGATTGGTAAGGCCGTTAGCTACGAGTTGAGCGACGGCCAGCTCTGACTTTGTCATCGCCGCCCAACCTGTTGTCGACTTCTCGGTTGTCGCGACTCGGCGGCGAATCCCGAGCGCTCGCAGGCGGCTGCGGAGTCTCGCGGCATCCCGAGTCGCCCCGGCCCTGGCAAACAGGACCAGAGCCTGCGTGAGAGCGTCGATACCCGACTCTGCCGTCTTCTGCCGCTGCTGCGCGAGCCCGAGATCCTCCCATGCCGATGCCAGCGCCAACGGTCGCGGACCCTGCTCGAACAGACTCACGGCGTGCGCCAGCTCTTCGACATCGTCGTTGCGCAGCGCGCTGGCGTGCGCTGCGATTGCGGCGAGCGAAGGGACGTCGGGGGAAAGCTCGGTGCGTCGGTTCGCCTCTGCGACCGCGCTCTCGGCGAGTTCGTGGTCGCCGACGGCGACGGCCATCCGTACCATCCGGGCCTCGTCGGCTACGTCCGGCCACAGCCCTGGCAGCAGTTGCTTGCGCTCTGGTTCGCCCAGTGCGCGCAGCCATCGGTGAGCGCGCCGAGCGTCGCCGTCGGCCGTGGCCTGGAGACTCAACAGCCAGGCGGCGTGGCGGCGGACGCCCGGTGTGCTCTCGTTCAGCATCGCCTTGGCGGTCTCACCCGTCTGGCGAATCTGCCTGTCGTCCCCGGTGTAGAGCGCCAGCCGCCCGAGAGCCACGACTCCAGCGGCGTCCATTGGTGTCGTGATCGGGGCGTCGCGCGGTTCGAAGCGACCGTCCAGCATGAGGGCGGCGTCGTCGAGTTGACCCATCTGCAAGAGCAGCTGCGCGCGCGTGATCTCGGCGACGTGGAGGAAGTAGGCGAACCCTCGCTTCAGCGCGTCCGCGATGATGCGGTCGACGGCGTAGACGGCGTCGTCGGCGCGATCGAGGGCCAGGAGTGCGTTCGCGCGCCACAGCCGGGTCAGGAGCTCATCGAGTCCGTGTGGATCCGCGACGCCGTCGCGCAGAATCGTCTCAAACCGCTCGAGCGCACGCGCAAAGCGCCCGCTCACGTAGTCGAGCCCTGCTTCGCTCAGCGCGAGTGGGAAGCGCGCAACCGGGTCAAGGTGCCCGCCGGCATCCACGGCTTCTGATATCGCGGTCTGCGCCTCACCTGTCCGCCCACCCGCCACGAGGTTGTAGGCCAACTTCGCCATGTGCGCGACGCGCAGATCCGCGGGTAGACGGGGCAGCTTCAGCGCTTCGTGGCTGGCGTGCACTCTCACATCGGGGGAAACCAGCCACATGCCGGCGATGCCGAGGCGCACGGCCGCCTCTTCCGCAACCGGCACGACGTCTCGGAGCGCGTCGTCGGCGAAGATCTTGGCCTCATCGACCCGTCCTGCCGCGTGCAGCGACATCGCGGCTTGGACAACCAGCGGACCGCGCAGCGCATGCCTCTCGGGGACCAACTCCAGGGCGCGCCGGCTGAGATCCGCGCTCGCTCCCGGATCAGTCGTCGACAACGACTGTGCGGCCTCGAGGAGCGTCGCGATCGCGACTTCGTCCCCCGGCTCGGCGCTGTTGCCAAGCTGAATCGCGACTTCCACGGGCAACGCCCCGCCGGCGAGCATCACATCTGCGGCCTGACGATCGATCGCCCGGCGGGCGGCAGGCGCCGATGAATGGCGCACGGCTTCGCGGATGAGATCGTGCTGGAAGGCGAGGTGGTCTCCGCGCTCTCGCATGATGCCGGACTCGATCAGCTCCTCGACCGACGTCAGCAGCGAGGCCGCGGGAAGCCCGAGCATCGTCGCCAGATCGGAGAACGAGAACGTTCGCCCCAGCGATCCGGCCACTGTCGCGACCTGACGCGCCGGGTCAGACATGCGGGCCAGGCGCTCTCGCATGCTCGCGCGGAACCGCTCGGGAAGCCTGTGCGCGGTCAAGGTCACACGTCCGGACTCGACCCGGACAAGCCGTTCTTGCCGCAGACCCTCGAGCAATTCGACCAGGAGGAATGGGCTGCCGCCGGCCTCGCCGGCCATGCGCAGCAAGCCCTCATCGGGCTCGGCACGCATCACGTCGCTCGTCACCTGAGCCACAGCGGCTTGGCTGAGCGGCTCCAGCACGAGCCGTTCCGCGCCCTCGTCGGCGAGATACTCGACGGCACTCCGAAGCGGCCCCGCGCCCCGCTCCGGGCGCATCGCTATGACCCAACCGATCGGCAGTGAGGCCAGGCGTGGCGGCAACGCGCGCAACGCGGCTACGGTCCCGCTGTCGACCCACTGCACGTCGTCCAGGAATATGACCAGTGGGCTGTTCATTGCGGCGCGCTCCAGCAGAGACTGCAGATCCTGTAGCCGCCAGTACCTCTGCTCGGGTGCGGAGTGGAGGCTGCTCAGCGCGGCGCGATCCAACAACGGCTCTGGTCCGTCGAAGAGCGCCCTGAGCAAAGGCGCAAGCTCGGCCACGGATTCCGAAGGCTCAGCCGCACCGATGGCGACCGGGAACGACAGGCGCTGCGCCACCCTCACGCCCTCGCCGATCAGGCGGCTCTTCCCCATGCCAGCCGCTCCCTCGATCAGCAGAACCCCACCCGAACCCGAGCGCAGACGACCGAGCATCTCGCCCAGCACGGCCAGTTCCGCGTCCCGGCCGCGGATCGTCGAGCTAAACGCTGGTGGCGGCACCACAGGTGGGCGACATGGTAGTTCCGACCGGACGTCAGGCCAACCGGGCGTCAGCAATGCGTGCGGCCGGTCGTCGGTCGCTGCATCCCCGGCAAAACATCGCACGTGCGTGCGATGCGCCACCCGGCGGCACCGCGCACCCTCCAGAGGAGACCAGCAACCGATCGGAGAAGCCAGCCATGAGGAGCCAGTCGTACCAGTCGCCGGAACGGACTCGAGCAGACACCGAGGCGATGGCAGACGTCGCGCCTTCGTCGATGCTGGCCGGCAGCGGCGATATGCACAACTCCGCGCCGACACGGTTCGCCGACGTCGGCGGGACCCGCTTCGCATACCGGCGCTTCGGCAACCCGATCGGGACACCGATCGTGCTGCTCCAGCACTTCATGGGCAACCTCGACAACTACGACCCGGCGATCACCGACGCTCTCGCCATGGGCCGCGAAGTCATCCTCACCGACAACTCCGGTGTAGGGCTCAGCACGGGCGCGGCGCCTGAGACCGTCGCCGGAATGGCAGCGGACGCCGCGTCGCTGATCGACGCCCTCGGCCTCCAGCAGGTCGATCTCTTCGGCTTCTCGATGGGCGGATTCGTCGCCCAGCAGATCGCCGCCGATCGACCCGAGCTGGTGCGGCGATTGATTCTCGTGGGCACGGGCCCGCGCGGCGGCGACGGCATGGCCCAGCTCCGCCCGGACGTCGCACCGCTCTTCGGGAAGGTCTACGACCCGCAGGATCTGATGTGGCTTCCGATCTTCTTCTCGCCATCAGAAGCGAGCCAGGCCGCAGGTCGGCGGTTCCTGGAGCGCATCCGGGCGCGAACGGAGGGTCGAGACGCCCCGGTTTCGGAGGCCACCATCGCCGCTCATCTCGCGGCCGCCGGCGAGTGGGGAATGGCTGCCCCGGGCAGCTTCGATTACCTCAGGGGAATCTTTCACCCAACGCTCGTGGTCAACGGCAACAACGACATCGTGGTCTCCACCCTCAACTCCTACATCCTGCAGCAGAACCTGCCAAACGCCGAGCTGATCCTTTTCCCCGACTCCAACCACGGCTCGCACTTCCAATTCGCAGGACAGTTCAACCGCTACGCGACCGACTTCGTGGATCGCTAGACATGTTCGATCACATCACCCTGCGAGTCGCCGATCTCGCGGCCGCCGGCAACGCCTTCAGAGCGGTGCTGGACGAGCTCGAGATCGAGCAGACCACGAGCACGCCCAGCTTCTCGGTCTGGGGAAACTTCGCCCTCACACAGACCGACGAAGAGCATCCGATCGTACGGCGCGTCCGCATTGCGTTCACTGCACCGACGACGGCTCACGTCGATCGCTTCGCGCACGCCGGCCGCGACGCGGGCTTTGTCGATGACGGCGCCGATGAGGCACGTCCGGACTACGTCGCCGACTACTACGCGGCATTTCTCAAAGACCCCGCCGGCAACAGCTTCGGAGCTGTCCATCACGACGGC
>JALYLC010000774.1 GCA_030774435.1 Actinomycetota bacterium | reverse complement strand
GGCTGGCCGGTTCGGATCGCCTGTTCGCGCTTGCGGGACTGGTCGTGCTGGCATCGCTGGCGTTCCAGGGGCCCGCGGTCGCGTGGATGGCGCCGCGCGTGGCGCGCCCGCAGGGCTTAGACGTACTAACAGAATGAGCGTTCGTGGTCGGGGGGCTCGAAGCGAGCGGGAGTGGATCCCGGCTCGAAGATCCGGTTGGAACCCTTTCGAGAGCCGGGATCCGCTCCCGCGAAGCCCCAGGGCTCGCGCGGCTCTTTGCGCGGGCCCAGGGTCGCCGCAGGTCTGGTTGTCGGGCGCCTCCCGTTGGCCGCCCGCCGCACACTACGCCCGACGACCAGACCGCAGGCGATTCGAGACCTCCGAACGCCCCGATCATTCTGTTAGTACGTCTTAGCTCCGTGACGCGGGGTGGGCGAGCGTCGCGAGCACGCCCAGCCCGACGAGGACGCCGCCCGAGGCCGTCCGCTCCGCCCGGCGCGCGCGTCCGCTCGAGCGCAGCGCCGCGGCGAGGCTGCCCGAGCCGAGCGCCCAGACGGCGTCGCAGACGGCAGCGATTGCGACCCAGACGAGGCCGAGGATGGCCGCCTGCAGCGCGACATGTCCTCGCTGCGGGTCGACGAACTGGGGCAGGAAGGCGAGGAAGAAGAGCGCCGTCTTGGGGTTGAGGGCGTTCACGATCACGCCCTGGCGGAAGATCGAGGAGAGCGGTCGAGTGGGAGCGGTTCCGGGCGCGGACGCGGTGTCGCGCTCGCACAGGCGGCGGATTCCCAGCACCACGAGATACGCGCCGCCTGCGAGCTTGAGCGCCGAGAACGCGGTGGCCGAGGACGCGAGGATGGCCGACACGCCGAGCGTGGCGCCGGCGACGTGCACGAATGCGCCCGTTTCGACGCCGAGCACGGCGGCCAGGCCTCCGACGCGCCCGTGGCCGACGCTCTGCGAGACGATGTAGAGGACGGCCGGCCCGGGGACGATGATCAGCGCGAAGGCGGCGACTGCGAACAGCTCGAGCGCGGACAGCGTGGGCATCGCCAGAGCGTAACGAGGGTGGCGAGGGTCAGGCCTCGGCGAACCGTTCGGCCTCCGCGATGCCCCGTGGCCGCCCCGCGCGCACCCAGAGGGCGTAGAGCGCGCCGGCGATCAGCAGCGCGGCCGCCAGCGAGGCCAGCGGGTAGCCGCGGCCGAGGTTGATCGCCAGCGTGAAGCCCACGGCAGCCACCGCCACGCTGTTGACGGCGAGCAGGGCGCGGTTGCCCTCGCTGAGCGAGAAGCGCGCCATCGCCAGCAAGCCGGTGAGGAACGAGAGGAACACCGCGACGGCGTAGAACAGCACCAGCTCCTGCTCGCGGCCGCCGGCCGCGACGACGGCGGCGCAGGAGGAGACGAGGAACGCGAGCACGGCCCAGTAGGGCGTGTGGTGGGCGTTCGTGCGGCCGAAGGTCGCGGGCAGGATGCCGAGAGGGTTCCCCGGCGTGCGGGAGAGCGCCCGCAGGAGCCCGGGGCCGGCCGCGAAGGAGGACGACGCTGCCGACAGCAGCAGGATCGCGCTGCTCGCCTGGAAGAGCGCATACGTCGCTCCGTCTCCCGCCGCCGCGCGCGCGATGTCGGCGATCTGCGTGGCGCCGGATGCCGGAATCCCGACACCGAGGTGCGCTGCGAGGGCCGTCAACGACAGCGTCAGCAGCCCGACGATCGCGATCGTGAGCGCGAGCGTGCCCCGGCCGAAGCGTCGGCGGTCGCGGTCGCCCAGCTGCCCGAGTTGCGCGATCGCGGTGAGCGGCGCCTCGACGCCCGTCGCCAGTGCCATCGCCACCGGAAACGCGAGCACCACGGCCGCGAGCGCGGCGTGGCCCGAGCCGTGCGAGTCGGGCGAGGCGTGCACGGTCGCCGGGTCGATCCACCCGCGGGCGACGACGAGGGCCGCCGCGACGAGGAACGTCAGCGTGAAGGCCGCGAAGACGAGCCTGCCGAGATGGCCGAACCAGGTGATGGCGGCCACGAGGGCGCAGAGGCCGAGTGCGAGCGGAAGGCGCCGATCGGACAATTCCGGCACGTACGAGATGATCGCGCTGGACGCGGCAGCGACGCTGATCGCGATCGTCAGCGCAAAGTCGACGATCAGCGCGCCCATGGGCGGGAAGCCCCAGGCGTCGCCGAAGGCCTGCCCGGCGGCGGCAGCATCGCCTCCGCCGCGCGGGAAGCGAGCGACGAGGAACCAGTAGTTGACGATCACGAGCGCGATGATCCCGATCACGAGCGCCATCGTCGGCAGCAGCAGATCGAGCCTGCCATCGAGCGCGCGCAGCGCCGCCTCGATCGCGTAGGCGACGGACGAAACCGGATCCGCCATGACTGCAAAGGCGAAGGCGATGAAGAGGAACGGTCGAGAATGGACCAACGCGAGCTCCAAACGCCGACCAGACTTCCCGGCTCACCCTCGTCAACCGATCCGCGACGATCATAGCTACCGGGGTCTGGCCCGGGCAGCCCGGGTCAGACCGCGGATTCCCCGGATTCCGCGCCTGGCGCTTTCAGGCGGCTCACCGGCAGGCGGTCGCGGAGAAGGCGTACGTCGTCGTCTCGCAACTCCTCCAGCAGGCCCAGATAGAGGGTCCGCTCAATCTCGATCGCGCCGAGCGATCGGAGGTGCAGCGTCTCGTGCTGTACCTCCAGCAGGCCCGCTCCCGCCTCTTCCAGACGTGCGACGAGGTCGACGAGCGCGACCTTGGAGGCGTCGGTCGCGCGGTGGAACATCGACTCGCCGCAGAACACTCCGCCGACGAGGACGCCATAGATGCCGCCCACCAGGCGCTCGCCTTCCCAGACCTCGAGGCTGTGGGCGTGCCCGAGGACGTGCAGGCGCGCGTAGGCGACGGCCAGTTCGTCGCTGATCCAGGTGCCGTGCACGCCGGCCCGGGGCTCGCGGCAGCCTTCGACCACCGCCTCGAACGCTTCGTCGACCGTCGTCTCGTAGCCACGGCGGCGCAACGTGCGCGCCAGCGAGCGCGAGATGCGCAGGCGATCGAGCGGGATCACGCCGCGACGCGGCGGGCAGAACCACGGCACTGCGTCGATCGAGTCGTGCGGCCAGGGGAAGACGCCGCGGCGATAGGCGTCCACGAGCGTCGCGGGCGCCAGGTCGGCACCCACGCCGACGAGCCCGTGCTCGTCACCGGGCGCCGCGTCGGGGAACGTCCAGCCGCTGGGCCCGACGTCCGCGGGCGCCGCCGTCCGTCGAGTTGGAGCTCTCACAGGATGAACGCGGTGTTCGGAGGCCGACCACACACGCTCATCCTGTTCCAGCTCCCGTCAGCTCTCCCCGCGCATGAGCTTCTGGGCCCGCGGCAGCACGGAGTCGAGTGCGCGCACGGCCTCGTCGATGTGCTCGCGCGTGCAGATCAACGGCGGCGAGAGCTGGATCACGGGGTCGCCGCGGTCGTCGGCGCGACAGATCACGCCGGCCTCCTGCAACTGCGGGGAGAGGAACTCGCGCAGCAGCACCTGGCACTCGTCGGGGCTGAAGGTCTCGCGCGTGGCGCGATCCTTGACGAGCTCGAGCGACATGAAGTAACCGGCTCCGCGCACGTCGCCGACGATGTCGTGATCGCCCGCCAGGCCGTGCAGCTGCTCCGCGAAGTAGGCCTCGTTGGCGCGCACGTTGCCGAGCACGTCGAGGCGCTCCATGACCGCGAGGTTCGCGCGGGCGATCGCGGTCGCCATCGGATGGCCCCCGAACGTGATCCCGTGGAGGTAGTACTCGCCGCTCTCGACGAACGGCTCGGCCACGCGATCGGAGATCAGCAAGGCGCCCAGCGACGCGTAGCCGCTGGTCAGGCCCTTGGCGCAGGTGATCAGGTCGGGCTCGTAGCCGTAGCGCTCGCAGCCGAACCATTCGCCGAGCCGCCCGAAGCCACAGATGACCTCGTCGGCGACCTGCAGGACGCCGTAGGTGTCACAGATCTCGCGCACGCGCCGGTGGTATTCGGGGTGCGGGGTGAATGTGCCGCCCGAGTTCTGGACCGGCTCCATGATCACCATCGCGACCGTCTCGGGCCCCTCCTGCTCGATCGTCTCGGCGACTTCGTCCGCGCACGCGAGCGTGCATTCGTCCGAGTGCGCGCAGTACTTGCAGCGGTAGCGGTTGGTGTTGGCGACGTGGCGCACGCCGTCCACGAGCGGCTCGAACGGCGTGCGGATCGAGGTGATCCCCGTGATCGAGAGCGCCCCCATGGTCGCGCCGTGGTAGGCGACCTTGCGCGCGATGACCTTGCGCCGCATGGGCTGGCCGTTGGCTGCGTGGTATTGGCGCGCCAGCTTCCAGGCCGACTCGACGGCCTCCGAGCCGCCCGAGACGAAGAACGCGCGGTTGATGGCGGGCGGCGCCAGCTCGGCCAGCTTGGCGGCGAGCTCGGCCGCGGGCGGGTGCGCGAACGTCCAGTTCGTGTAGTACGGGAGCTTGCGCATCTGCTCCAGCGCCGCCTGGCCGAGCTCCTCGCCGTACGAGTAGCCGATCTGCACGGTGAACAGCCCGCTGAGCATGTCGAGGTAGCGCTTGCCGTACGAGTCGAAGAGGTACGGGCCCTCTCCGCGCTCGATGATCGGCACCTCCTGGTCGCGGTAGGCGCCCATCGACGTGAAATGCAGCCAGAGATGCTCCTTGGCCTTGCGCTGCAGTTCCGCTTGCACGCTCATGTCGATCGCCATCTCCGCCCTCCGCTCGACGTCCGGCCACGCTAGCAGTCGCGACGCGGCTACAGTCCGCTCATCACGCGAAAGCTGCCCGTTCGAGCGGGTGGCGCCGGAGGTGTCAACGGCATGGCTGTCGACCAGACGACGCAGAGCGAATCTGCCCGCCTCACCGCGAGCAAGGACAAGCACGTCGCGCGCGGCGTGGCGACCTCGCCGATCTTCGTCGAGCGCGCGCACGGCGCCCGCCTGACGGACGTCGACGGGCGCGAGTACATCGACTTCGTGGGCGGGATCGGGACGCTCAACGGCGGGCACACGCCCGAGGCCGTCGTGCGCGCGGTGCAGGAGCAGGCCGAGCGCTACATGCACCAGTGCTTCTCGATCGCCATGTACGAGCCCTACATCGAGGTCTGCCGGCGCATCTGCGCGCTGCACCCCGGCTCGTTCGCCAAGAAGGCGATGCTCGTCAACTCGGGTGCCGAGGCCGTCGAGAACGCGGTCAAGATCGCGCGCTACGCGACCAACCGCGATGCCGTGATCGCCTTCGACCAGGGCTTCCACGGCCGCACGATGCTCGGGATGACGCTGACCTCGAAGGTCATGCCCTACAAGAAGGGCTTCGGCCCGTTCGTGCCCGAGATCTACCGCGCCGCGGCGCCCTGGCCCTACCGGGGCATCGGCACGGCTGAAGCGCTGGCCTCGGTGCGCAAGCTGCTCAAGAGCCAGGTCGATCCGGGCGCGGTGGCCGCGATCATCTACGAGCCGGTGCAGGGCGAGGGCGGGTTCCTGCCCGCGACGCCCGGCTTCGTCGAGGGGCTGATCGACATCTGCCGCGAGCACGGCATGGTCTACATCGACGACGAGGTGCAGACCGGCATGGGCCGCACGGGCTCGGTGCTCGCCGTCGACCAGCTGCCGGGCGTGGAGCCCGATCTCGTGGTCTGGGGCAAGTCGCTCGGTGGCGGCCTGCCGCTGGCCGGCGTGTCGGGCCGCGCAGACCTCATGGACGCACCCCACGTCGGCGGCCTGGGTGGCACGTTCGGCGGCAATCCGCTGTCGTGCGCTGCCGGGCTCGTGTCGCTCGACCAGGTCGAGGACCCCGCCTTCCTCGCGCGCGCCCGTGAGATCGGCGAGCTGGTCACTTCGGCGCTGACCGCCATGCAGGAGCGCCACGAGCTGATCGGCGACGTGCGCGGCATGGGCCCGATGATCGGCATGGAGCTCGTCCAGGACCGCGCCTCCAAGGAACCCGCGGCCGCCCAGGCCGCGCGCGTCGTGGAGCTCGCCCGCGAGCGCGGCCTCATGCTGATGGGCGCCGGGATCTACTCCAACGTCGTGCGCATCCTCGTCCCCCTCGTCGTCAGCGACGAGGATCTGCGGGCGGGCCTCGACATCCTCGACGGCTGCCTCGCCGACGTCTAGTCATGCTGGCGGCTGCGGTGGCGCTGGCCGCCGCAGCCCAGCCGGCGCTCGGCGCACGGTCCGCGGAGCCGGTGCGCCTGGCCGCAGGGCCGTCCGCGTTCCCGCCCGATGTGCTGCAGGCGGTCGTGGCCGCCACCGGTTGCCGCGTGCAGGTCGTGCCGCCGCTCACCTCCGGCGCGGCGCCTGCTCCCGGGGTCGACATGGTCGAGATGCGCGGCGAGGATGCCGGCGCGCTGATCGCCTCCGGCCGGCTGTCCGTGATCGACGAGCCGGCGGTCAGCGGCCTGGGCGACGTCCCGGGCCGGTTGCGCGATGCCGTGCGGGACGCGAGCGGCGGGCTTCGCGCCGTGCCCTACCTGTGGAGCCCGCAGCTGCTCCTGGCTCGCAGC